>JACDGO010000336.1 GCA_013821585.1 Sphingomonadaceae bacterium | reverse complement strand
GTCCTGAAGGGCGTCGTCATCGACGACAATTTCGCGGGCGTCTCGTCGCTGTCTGCGGACGGCGCTGAAAGCCTCGTGACCTTCGCGAGCCTCCCGCTCTCGAAGCCCTAGAGCCGAATGTTCTTGCCGTAGGAACGTTTCGGCGCGGTGCGGCGCGCGCGGACCGTTTCATATTTGTAGGACACGATCGTGCGGCACTTCGGCGCGGACGGCGTCGTCGTGACCGTCGTCACGATCGGTGGGCCGTATCCATCGCCATAGCCGTAAGCGACGGCCGACTGGCCGTAGCGGCCCCAGTGCGGGCGAACGCCGCCACGCCATTCGCCAGAATAAGTCCGCTCGGCCTCGCCGTCCCAATGTCCGGTCCACTGGCCGCGATAGGTGAAGCCCTCGGCATGCGTGCGGTAGTGGCGCGTGTGGTGGCCATCACGGTCGTGGTCATAGTCGCGATCCCGGCCGCGATGGCCGCCATCCCAATCGACGTCCTCGCGCACGTCATAGACCCGGCCCCATTGGTCGGTCAGCACCGCGTCGTCATAATAGCGCGACCAGCCGAAGCCCGGCGCGGGTCGCCCCAGGCCGTAAGCGCCCCAGTCGCCGATGAAGAAGCTGGGCGCGATCCAGAATTGCGGAAGCCGAAAGCCGAACGCGGGGCGGCGAAAAGCGCTCCAGCCGCCCGGCGCGCGCATCCCGCCTTCCCAGCGATGCGGCCCGGCGGGCGGAATAGCCATCGACGGCATCCGAGCTGGGCGCATCATCGCATGCGGCAGCGGCATGGCGGGCGCCATGACCGGCGGTGCGCCGACCATCGGCGCGGGTGGAGCGGCAAGCACGTTCGGAACCATGCACATGGCGAGGGCAACGCCCGGAATCGCAAGGTTGCGCATGCTCGAAAACTCCCTGTCGCGGCGACGAAATCCGCCAATCGTTAACGAGCAATTTAGCATTCGCGTTCCGCACCTTCCAGCATGCGATGCGGTTAACGACTGTCCCGTTCAGGGGCAGATTCGCGGCGAGAGGAGAGCGGCGATGGCCTCACAGCCCCGCTTGTCCCCATCGTCGAAGCGCGAGGGGGTGGGGCTGTCGATGTCGAGCACGCCGACAAGCGCGCGATCGACGATCAACGGCACGACGATCTCCGATCGTGATGCCGCGTCGCACGGAATGTGGCCGGGAAACGCATCGACGTCCTCGACGACCTGCGTCACGCGCGCCGCCGCCGCGGTTCCGCACACGCCTTGGCCGATCGCGATGCGGATGCACGCCACCTTGCCCTGAAACGGCCCGAGCACGAGTTCGCCGTCGATCAGCCGATAGAAGCCCACCCAATTTACATCGGGCAACCACTCAAAAAGCAATGCCGCCGCGTTCGCCATGTTGGCGACCGGGTCGGACTCATTCGCCATTACCGCATCGATCGCGGCGAGCAGATCGCGATAGAGCGCCGGCTTTTCGGCGGCAGTGGGGGTGAGATCGAACATATCTTCTCCCCCCTCCCTGGAAGGGAGGGGCTGGGGGTGGGTGTCGCGCCAAAGGCGCGAGTTCAGCGCCATTGCTGCCGCTGACGCGGCATACCCACCCCTAGCCCCTCCCTTCCAGGGAGGGGAATCTCTAATCCAGCTCCACCTTCCCGCGCGCCTTCTTGACGACCGACCGCACCGCCTTGCCCACCATGCGCTTTTCCTTCGCGGCCTTGCTCGGCCGTGTCCTGACGCGCTTTATCGGGCGCACATGCGCCTTCGCCACCAATTCGGCCAATCGCGCGCGCGCCGCCTCGCGGTTCGCCTCGCGGCTACGGTGGGTGCGCGCGGTGACGACGATCTCCCCCTCGTTCGTCCAGCGGCTTCCCGCGAGCGCCTTCAGCCGCGCATAGACTTCCGGGTGCAGGCCCAGCGCGAACACGTCGAGGCGCATCTGCACCGAGGTCGCAACCTTGTTGACGTTCTGCCCGCCGGGGCCGGTGCCCGCGAGGAACCGTTCTTCGAGCGCATCTTCGGGAAGCGGTTCAGACATCGCCGAACCCCGCGTCGACGAAGCTGTCGGGAATCTTCGCGGTGGTCGCCACCGGATCCTTGCCGACGCGGGGCACCGATAACTGCGACGCATGGAGCAGCAACCGCCCTTTCCCGTCTCCGTAAACCGGATCGCCCGAGATCGGCACGCCCAGCCCGTCGGCGGCGTGGACACGCAACTGGTGCGTTCGTCCCGTTTCGGGCCGGAACGCGACGAGCGCGCGCCCGCCGCGCACGTCGAGCCGGTGCCAGTGCGTCACCGCGCGCTTGCCTTTCGGATCGACGACTATCCGCCAGCCATCCTCGCGCGTGCTGACCTTCGACAGTGGCAGGTCGATCGTCCCCTCGCTCGCCTCCGGCGCGCCCGCGAGTACCGCGAGATAGATTTTCTCGATCAACCCCGCTTCGAACGCCGCGGCGAAGCGCCGGAGCGCCTTGGGGTTGCGCGCGAGCAGCAGGCAGCCCGAGGTATCGCGGTCGAGCCGGTGCACCGCTGCCGGTCGCCTTGCGAAGCCAAAGCGCAGCATGTCGAGATGACTTTCGACGCTCAGGCTCCCGTCGCGCGGCGCATCGACCGGCAGGCCCGCCGGCTTGTCGATCACGATCGCTTCGGCGTCGATGAAGATGATGCGGTCGGCGAGGAGCATGACGGATGACCTAGGTCATCCGTCACCCCGGCGAAAGCTGGGGTCTTGCTCCCTAGGCCGCGTCGACCAGAACGATCTCACTGTCCTCGATCGCCGTGATCGCAAAATCGCCCTCACCCAGCGCGACGCCGTCGCGCGCGTCGATGCGCTTGCCGTCGATCTCAATCGCGCCCGTCGCGGGCACCAGATAGGCATGCCGTCCGGCCCCCACCTCATGCGTCACACGCTGGCCCGCCTCGAGCGTCGCGCCGAGCACGCGCGCGTCGGCGCGGATCGGCAGCGCGTCCGGTTCGCCGAAGCCGCTTGCGAGCACCTGGAACGCGCCCGAGCGGTCGCTCTTGGGGAAGGGCTTCGCGCCCCATAACGGCGCGCCGCCGGCTTCGCGCGGCTCGATCCAGATCTGGAAAAGCGTCGTCGGCGCAGGCTCGACGTTGAATTCGGCGTGACGAACGCCCGTCCCCGCGCTCATCACCTGCACATCGCCCGCGCCCGTGCGCCCTTTGTTGCCGAGCGAATCCTCATGCGTGATCGCGCCGGTGCGAACGTAGGTGATGATTTCCATGTCGCGATGTGGATGCGGCGGGAAGCCGCTTCCCGCCGCGATCGTGTCGTCATTCCACACGCGGATGCTGCCCCAGCCCATGCGCTCGAGGTCGCGATAGTCGGCGAAAGAGAAATGGTGCCGCGCGTCGAGCCAGCCGTGGTCGGCGTGGCCGAGCGACGCGAACGGGCGGCGCTCGAGCTGCTTGGTGTCGATCATGTCACAGGTCCACCTCGGCGGGGTGTTGCCGCCGGAAGGAACGTCAGATGGGGGCGGCCACGCGCGGCGTAAAGACCCCTCGAAGCCTAGCTCTCTACAACGGGCGTCCCGGCATCCTTGCGGG
>JACDGO010000335.1 GCA_013821585.1 Sphingomonadaceae bacterium | reverse complement strand
AGCTCGGGCGGAAGCAGCGGAACGCGATATTCGTCTCTGAAAAGTTGCAGCGCCGAGTCCCAGTTGGCAAGCTTGGTCAGCGCCGAAAGCCAGAAGATCGCGCCAACCGCCACGCGCAACGGCACGGCGAGGAGCGTGTAGGGAACCGACTCCAGGAAAGCACGGATGCGAATCAGAAGATCTTTCATGAGACAGCCTTCTCGTCGCTGCGGAAATACGAGATGAACCGACCCGCCAGCAAATGCGTGGCCAGCAATGTCGGTGCGTCCGCGTCGGCATGGCGCTCCAGCGCGAGGCCCAGTGGCAGGCCTTCGAACAAGGTCGAGGACAGGTTCCAGGCCGCGACGTCCAGGCGGCTGACGTCGACGTGGTCGCCGAGCCGCTCGACAAGCAAGAAAACCGGCCCGCTCGACAGGTTCACGTTGGCCATCGCCTGATCGTCCTGCTCGAGGACGGCTCTCCAGATCGCATCGACCGGAAACGCCGATCTGAGCGTGGAGATCGATGGATGGGCGGTGAAGCAGATGCGTTCCTGATCGGCTTGCCCGATGTCGGCGAGCTCCGTGACGTCGAGAGGTCGCGCCTCTTGCGCGTGCAACGCTCGATTGACGGCCCACTCGAGGCGCGCCACGTCCGGCAGATACGGGAGTGGCGCTGCGGCGTCGAAACGCTCGAGAAAGCTCGCGAAGTCTTCGCCGTAGGCGTTCAGGTCGGCGCCCTTGGGAGGACACTCCAACGTGAAGACCTGTGCCGCGCCTTCGAAGAAGTCTGCGCCGACCAGCCTGTGCACGGCGGGGAACGTAAGCCTCAGCGCGCGAGCGACCGTCGACAGGAACGTATTGCGGTAGATGCCGAGTCGTTCCTGCGGAGCCAGTCCGGCTCCGACAATGCAGGTCGACGCCGCGACGTCGACGCCTGCAACGATGCTGCGGCCGATCGACTGCTGGAGCTCACGCAGGGACGGCATCACGCGTGCGCTCCATGTATCGGGAGGCCTGCTCCGCCTCGCCTATCAATACATCGAGCGTGGGAACGTTCGAGTCCCATTCGACGAGCGTCGGCACGTTGCCGAAGCGATTCAGCGCCTCTTCGTAAAGCGCCCAGACGTCGGGCGCGACGCGAGAGCCATGATCGTCGATCAGCAGCACCGCGCCTTGCTGCAGCTCGCGAACGGTATGTCCTGCGAGATGGATCTCAGCAACGGCAGCGACGGGAAGGTTGGCGAGATAGTCGGACGCATTCCAACCATGGTTCGATGCGCTCACGAAGATGTTGTTGACGTCGCACAAGATGCCGCAGCCCGTGCGCGTTGCGACCGTGGTGAGGAAGTCCCACTCGGCAATCGTCGAATGCTCGAAGCGAAGATACGTGGAGGGATTCTCGACCAGGATCTGTCGCTGCAGGAAATCCTGAGTCACCGCGACATGGCGGCACACCACGTCGAGCGCCTCTTCCGTCATGGGCAGGGGGAGCAGATCGGCGAGGTAGGCATCGCCGACCGAACTCCAGGACAGGTGTTCCGAGACGAGGCCCGGTTCGATCCGCCGAACGACGTCGCGGATTCGGCTCAGATGCGCCATGTCGATGCCGCCGGCATCGCCGAGCCCCAATCCGACTCCGTGCAGCGATATCGGGTAGTCGCGCCGGATCAGTTCGAGCGTGCGCGCGGACGAGCCGCCACCGAGGTAGTTTTCGGTGTGCACTTCCAGCCAGGGAACGGCGGGCCGCGTCGCCAGCACCTCCTGATGGTGCTGGAAGCGCAGACCGATCCCTGCGCCGGCGGGAACCGCTCCGCCGACCATCTTCGTGATCTCAGGACTTCAGGGATCCGCCCTGGATCTTCCCGCAGTCGCCGGCGGGCAGCAGGACAAAGGACTTCGGATCGCGCGCCTGGGTGGCCTGGCCGGCACACGAGTGAACGCCCTCGGCGCAGTCGTTCTTGGCGACGGCATTGATGCCGTAGCACTTTTGAAGCTTGTCGTGCTCCATCTTCATCATGTTGTCCTTGACAGCCTGCGGAGCCTTGCTCATGTCCATCGCCGCCTGGGCGGGCAGCGCCGATGCGGCAAACACGAGCCCGAGGGCGGTTGATAGGGCGGATCCTGCGAACATCTGACGATTCATGGTGTCACCTCTGGTTGGGGGCCTCGACCTTCGAGACCTGATCCACAGTTCGCTGTGCCGATCGATAAGTTACGTGCTTCGAGAAAAATAAAGCCCGTGCCTCGCCGAGGGATGCGCGGTATGGTTTGCGGCATGCGTGCAACTCGACCGCGTACCCCTGGTCTCAGGATCGTCGGCGCCGCCGATGGCGAGCCGCCGGATCCGCAACAGCCGTCCGCCGAGCCCAGCGTCAGGAACGTGGATTGGGCGATCTTGATGGCACACGCCCAGGCGGGAGATTCATCGTCATACCGGCGGCTTCTCAGCGAAATCAGCCCCTATCTGCGGTCGCTCGCGGCCGCGTCGCATCGTGATCCGCTCGACATCGAAGATACGGTGCAGGACGTCCTTCTTTCGATTCACTCGGTCCGCCATACCTACGACCCTGCGCGCCCCTTCGGCCCCTGGTTGGTGGCGATTGCGCGGCGGCGCATCGTCGACCGCCTCAGGGGCCAGGGGCGCAGGATGTCACACGAATCGCCGATGTCGCCGGAGCATGAAACCTTTGCCTCCCCCTCAGCGAACTACGGGGAGGGTCACGATGCACAGGCCGTTCGGGACGCCGTCGGGCGACTGCCTGCGGGTCAGCGCGACGCGATACGTTTGATCAAGCTGCAGGAGATGTCCTTGCGCGAGGCGTCCTCGGTGACGGGTCTGTCGATCGCCGCGCTCAAGGTAGCAACGCATCGGGGCCTGAAGACGTTGAGAAAGCTGATGGTCAAAATCTGACGGCGAGCGGTGATGAAGACGAGTGACCTGATCGAGATTCTGGTTGCCGACGCGAAGCCGGTGCGACGCCTCGCGCCCCCGCTGGTGCGCTCGCTGCGCTGGCTGTTGCTTCCCGCCTTTGTCTTCGCGCTCCTTGCCTTCGCTCATGGCGTTCGCCCGGACCTCGCCCGGCAGCTCGGCAATCCGAGCTATCTGGCCGGCATCGCGGCGTCGCTGCTGACGGCGGTGCTCGCGGCCGTGGCATCGTTCAAGCTCGATGTTCCCGACGGATCGCCTCGTTGGGCGTTGTTGCCCGTTCCGGCGTTGATCGTATGGATTGCGGCCATTGGACACACCTGTCTTTCCCCGTGGGTCGCGATCACCCCGGGGGGCGTGCAGATCGGCGAAGCGGCGCGCTGCTTCGCCACTGTCCTCATGACAAGCGTGCCTCTTTCTCTCGGCATGTTCGTCATGCTGGGCCGCGGCGGCCCCCTGAGGGTGACAGCTGTCACGCTCACCGGCAGCCTGGCGGTCGCAGCGATGAGCGCGGCGGCAGTCTCCGTATTTCACGAACTCGATGCCAGCGCAATGGTCTTGGTGTGGAACTTCGGGACCGCGGCTTGCATCGTTGCGCTGTGCGGGTATTTCGGGCGCGGGCTGCTCGCCGGGGAGGGGTGGCGGCCCCCAACC
>JACDGO010000334.1 GCA_013821585.1 Sphingomonadaceae bacterium | reverse complement strand
GGCCAAGGCCAGCACCGTCACCTGGCGCGTCGGCTGCCGGCCCGGGATCACCCGCCCCTTGTGATCGCCCGCGACGCCCGAGGCGCACGTGACTGCCACCCGGTCGATCGTTTCCATCGCCGCCAACTTGCGCGGCCGCCGCGCGATCCCGAGCAGGCGCCCGATCATCAAAGCAATCCGGCCATCACCCCGGCGGTATCGACCATGCGGTTCGAAAAGCCCCATTCGTTGTCGTACCAGCTGAGCACGCGGACCAGCTTGCCGTCGATCACCGAGGTTTCGAGGCTGTCGATGGTCGAGGAGTGCGCGTCGTGGTTGTAATCGATCGAGACCAGCGGCTCGTCCGAATAGGCGAGCACGCCCTTCATCGCGCCCTCGGCGGCGGCCTTGAGCAACTTGTTCACTTCCTCGACCGAAGTGTCGCGCTTGGGGGTGAAGGTCAGATCGACGACCGAGACGTTGGGCGTCGGCACACGGATCGCCGATCCGTCGAGCCTGCCCTTGAGTTCGGGCAGAACCTCGCCCACCGCGCGCGCCGCGCCGGTGGTGGTGGGGATCATGCTCATCCCCGCGGCCCGCGCGCGCCGCGGATCTTCATGGATCTGGTCGAGGATCTTCTGATCGTTGGTATAGGCGTGGATCGTCGTCATCAGCCCGCGCTCGATGCCGATCGCGTCGTTGAGCACCTTGGCGACGGGCGCGAGGCAGTTCGTGGTGCACGACGCGTTCGAGACGATCACATGCTGCGCCGTCAGCTTTTCGTGGTTGACGCCGTAGACGACGGTCAGGTCGACGCCCTTGGCCGGGGCGGAGATCAGCACGCGCTTCGCGCCCGCGTCGAGGTGCTTCTGCGCGCTTTCGCGGTCGGTGAAGAAACCCGTGCATTCGAGCGCGATGTCGATGCCGTTCGCGGCGTGCGGGAGTTTCGCCGGATTGCGCTCGGCGGTCACATGGATGCGCTTGCCGTCGATGATCAGGTCGTTGCCGTCGGCGCGCACTTCGCCCGGATAAGCGCCGTGGACGCTGTCGCGCTTGAACAGCATCGCGTTCGATTTCGCGTCGGCGAGGTCGTTGATCGCGACGAGCTCGAGCCCTGAGTCGCCGCGCTCGAGGATCGCGCGCGCGACGAGCCGCCCGATCCGTCCGAAACCGTTGATCGCAACCCTGACGCTCATGCCCTTGATTTCCCTTCGAGTTCTGCGGTGATACGCGGGACGATCGCCTCGACGGTCAGCCCGAAATGCCTGTAGAGGTCGGCGATCGGCGCCGACGCGCCGAAGCTGTCGATGCCGAAGCGCAAGCCGTGACCGATATAGCGCTCCCAGCCCATCGTCGCACCCGCCTCGATCGAGACGCTTAGCACGCCGACGGGCAGAACGTCGTCGCGCCAGGTGGCGGGCTGCGCGTCAAACGCTTCCCAGCATGGCATCGACACGACGTCGCAGCCGATCCCCTGCCTCTCCAGCGCGTCGGCGACCTCGACCGCGAGCGAGACTTCGGAGCCGGTCGCGATCAGCACGACGCTGCGAGCCGCCTTCGCTGCGCGCAGGCGATAGGCGCCCCTGGCGCACAGGTTTTCGTCCGCGCTGTCGCGTAGTTGGGGCAGGTTTTGCCGGCTGAGCGCGAGCAGCGACGGCCCGTCCGCGCGCTTGAGCGCGAGCGCCCAGCATTCGGCGGTCTCGACCGCGTCACACGGGCGCCAAACGTGAAGGTTCGGCATGAGCCTGAGCGACATCAGGTGCTCGACCGGCTGGTGCGTCGGTCCGTCCTCGCCGAGCCCGATCGAATCGTGCGTCATCACATAGACGACGCGCACCTGCTGGAGCGCCGACAGCCGGATCGCGCCGCGCGCATAATCCGAAAAGACGAGGAACGTGCCGCCATAGGGAATGACGCCGCCATGCAGCGCCATGCCGTTCATTGCCGCCGCCATCCCGAACTCGCGAATACCGTAATAGAGATAGCGTCCCGAATAATCTTCTTTGGTCAGAGGCTTAGTAGCGGACGTTTTGGTGTTGTTGGAGCCGGTGAGGTCGGCCGATCCGCCGATCGTATCGGGCAGCGCATCGTTGATCGCGCCGAGCGCCATTTCGGACGCCTTGCGCGTCGCGACCTGTTGCGGATCGGCGATCAGCCCTTTCAGATATGCCCGCATCGCGCCGCCTTCGGGAAGCGCGCCGCTCATACGCCGTGCGAACTCCGCATTGCCCATGGCCCGCTTTTGCCAGCCCGCGCGGACCGAAGTGCCCCGCCCGCCGGCCGCGCGCCACGCATCGAGAAGATCGCCGGGAACCTCGAATGGCGGCGCGGTCCAGCCGAGCGCCTCGCGCGCGGCGGCGACTTCGCCCGCGCCCAGCGGGCTGCCGTGCGTCGCGGATGTCCCCTGCTTGTTCGGCGCACCCTTGCCGATGATCGTCCGGCACGCGATCAGCGACGGGCGCGGATCGGCGATCGCCGCGTCGATCGCGCGCGTGATGTCCTCCACATCGTGCCCGTTACAATGCGCGACATGCCAGCCAGCGGCAGCATGCCGCGCGGCAACGTCCTCGCTCGTCGACAGGCTCGTCGCGCCGTCGATGGTGATGCGGTTGTCGTCCCAGAACACGGTAAGCCGCCCGAGGCCGAGATGGCCGGCAAGACCCACCGCCTCGTGATTGATCCCCTCCATCATGCAGCCGTCGCCCGCGATCGCCCAGGTGTGATGATCGACCAGCGCGTCGCCGAACAACGCGTTCAGATGCCGCTCGGCGATCGCCATGCCCACCGCCATCGCGACGCCCTGACCGAGCGGGCCGGTGGTGGCCTCGATCCCCGGGAGCTCGAAATTCTCGGGATGTCCGGCGCATGGGGATCCGAGCTGGCGGAAATTGCGGATATCGCCGATCGTCGGACGCGCATAGCCGGTCAGATAGAGCAGCGCGTAGATCAACATCGAGCCGTGCCCCGCCGACAGAACGAAGCGGTCGCGATCAGGCCATTTCGGATCTTGCGGATCGAACTTAAGATATCTTGTGAACAACGTCGTCGCGACGTCGGCCATGCCCATCGGCATGCCGGGATGCCCGGATTGCGCCGCCTCGACCGCATCCATCGCCAACGCGCGAATGGCGTTGGCGAGTTGCTGCGGGCTGGGAATCATCCGGGCGTCCTGCGGTTGCGATGCGGCGGCGCGTTCCTTTGTCGCGGGGGGCCGCGCGCGTCAACTTGGCCGCGCCGATCAGGCCGGTTGAAGCGCGCGCCGGGCGTGCTATCGACATGCCCATGACCGACGACTCCGCCATCCTCGCCATCAGCCGAATCGAGCGCGCGCTCGCCCGCATAGAGGCCGCCGCGAAGGCGCGCCCGGCCGCCGCCTCGAACGACGATTCGCGCTACCAGGCGCTGCGCGCGCGCACGCAGGCGGCGCTCGCCAGCCTCGAAAGCGTCATCGCCCACGCGGGCGCGCGCTGATGGCGGAGGTCAACCTCTCGATCGGCGGGCGCGACTATGCGATCGCGTGCCGCGACGGCGGCGAGGCGCATCTGCGCGCGATCGCCGCGCACGTCGACCGCAAGGCGGGCGA
>JACDGO010000333.1 GCA_013821585.1 Sphingomonadaceae bacterium | reverse complement strand
CCCTCCACCATACAGTCGAACGCAGCGAACATCGCCTCGCCGCGCACACCTTCCAGACAGGTCTCGGGAAGCCTGAGGACGACGCCGAGCGGCTTGTGCATCAGCCATGCGGCACTCGCGTTGAGGAGCATCTCCGCCGCCGCGTTGACGCAGGCGACGCGGCCTTCGGCATCGAGCACGATCAGCGCGCCCGGCATCGCCGCCAGCAATGTTTCCGCTGAAGGCGGGGGCTTGACCGCGCTCAGGCGGCCGCGCGCGACAGCCACGGCTCGTAGAAACGGGCGAGACTGTCGAGCACGGAGCGCGCGTCGTCGACCTGGTTGACGCGGTTGCGGAACTCTGCGGAGCCCGGCAACCCCTTGGTGTACCAGCCGATGTGCTTGCGCGCCATCGCGACACCGGTCTGCTCGCCATAGTGGCCGAGCATCGCGGCGTAATGTTCGGTAATCAGGTGATATTGCTCGTCGACCAAAGGGTCGGCGAGTGGCCGCGCGCCGGTCAGCGCGGCCATCGCCTGCGCGAGCAGCCACGGGCGGCCATAGGCGCCCCGCCCGATCATCACGCCGTCCGCGCCCGACGCGTCGAGCGCGGCGTGCGCATCCGCGACCGAGCAGATGTCGCCGTTGACGATGACCGGGATCGCCACCGCGTCCTTGACGCGGCGCACGAAGCTCCAGTCGGCCGCGCCCTTGTACATCTGGCAGCGCGTGCGCCCGTGGACGGTAATCATCTTCACGCCAAGATCCTCGGCGATACGCGCGAGCTCGGGCGCGTTGAGGCTGCGGTCGTCCCAGCCCATGCGCATCTTGAGCGTCACCGGCACGTCGACCGCCTTGACCGTCGCGCCGATGATCGCGGCGGCGAGCGGAAGCTGACGCATCAATGCCGACCCGGCGTCGCCATTGACGACCTTCTTCACCGGGCAGCCCATGTTGATGTCGATGATCGCGGCGCCACGATCGGCGTTGAGCTTCGCCGCCTCGGCCATCTCGGCGGGGACGCAACCCGCGAGCTGCATCGACACCGGCTCCTCGGCGGGCGCCCAGGCCGCCTTTTGCAGCGACTGGCGCGTCTGCCGGATCATCGCGGGCGACGCGATCATCTCGGTCACGTTGAGCCCCGATCCATAGCGCCGCACGACCGTGCGGAACGGCATGTCGGTGACGCCCGTCATTGGCGCCAGGATAACCGGCGTCTCGATGCGGACCGGGCCGATCTGGATGGGGCGAATGCGTGTCACGAAATTGCCTATTTTTCGGGCAGTAGCGTCGAAGCAAGCGCGGGGCAAGCGAGAGAGTCTGCAATCGGCACGCCGTAGGTGAGACCTGTGTTAGTGCTGCTGCGGCGGATCGCTCGGGCTGGGCTGATCGGGCGGTTGCGGTCCGTCGGGCGGAACAGTCGGGTCGCTGGCCTCGACCGCCTTGGCCTTGCGCGGATAGCCGGCGGTCAGAACGACGCGCAAGCCCACAGCGAGCGCATCGCGCGCGCGGGTTTGGCCCGACGGGTTGAAGATATACTGCACGTCGGGCTGCACCGCGAACGTGTCGCTGATCTTGACCTGATAGGTCGCCTCGATCGTCGTTTCCGCGCGGTGAGCCGCGGCCGGATCGGGCGCGGCTTCGCCGAGCCTCGCCCGCGCGATGGCGATGCCGATCTTGTCGTCCCGCCGCGCCGCGAAAGGGCTTTCGGCGGCAAGTCCGGCTCCGAGATAGGCCGCAACCGGCTGGGCGTGCCCGTTGGCCATGCCGATGCGCAACCAGGCGCTCACCTTGTCATGGCGGGGCAACGGCCCCTCGATCGAGGCATAAGCCCCTTGATCGAAGCGCCCGAGCGCGGAGTCGACGCGGTCCGCAACCGGAACCGTATAGCGCCAGACGCCGGCCTCGATGCGCGCCTTGTCGGTCAGGTGATAGTCCGCCTGCGCGGCGAGCAGCGCGCCGTCTTCGCCGCGCAATTTTATCGCCGCGAAGCGGCGCGGATGGCCGGGATCGCCGGGAACGCCGTCATAGGCGGCGATGCGGAACGCCCATGTTTTCGACGGCGACCAGGCGACGCGGAAACCCAGCGAGCTGACGGGAAAGATCGACGGCCCGTTTTGGCCGCTGCGCGCGACGTCGGCGCCGATGCCGTGCGAGGAATTGAAGAACAATGCCGCAGTCGCGGTCGAATCGAAATCGGCATTATAGTCGAGCAAGCCGCCGCGCAGCGCGAGCGTCCTGTCGCCCGAGCCGAACGACTTCTGAACCCAGGCTTCGAAAAGGCGCGTGACGGGCTCGGCCTCGATATTGTCGGCGGTCTGGATGTCGCCAAGCCGCGCGCTGAGGCTCGCGCCGTCGGTTTTGAATATCTGTGCGTGCGCGCTCCAGCCCGGCATTCCCCAGCGGTCGCCCGCGAGCGTCGCCGAGACCTGAAACTTGTTGAGCACGTCGCCGCCGGGATCGCCGCCCACCGGTACGGCCCAGGCGTCGAATGTTTCGCGCAGCGCGAGCGACAGCGTCGGCGGCGGATCATCGGCGTGCGCCGGGGCTACGGCCGACAATGTTGCCACAGCGGCCAGCCCGAGGCACCGGCGGCAGGCGTATTGCATGGTCAAGAGCGGCGGTCGCGCATGGACAGCGCGATTAGCCTGCCTGCCCCCGCCGCGCGAGTGCAGAGAACGCAGACATGTCAGCGCGAACTATGCCAGCGCGAACATCGCGACCGCCGCCACGGCCATCACGGCGGCGGCGGCCCAGCCGAAGAAGAGCAGCAGGCGCGATGCGGTGAACTTGCCCATCGCCGCGTGCTTCGAGACGACGAGCATCATCGCGACGATGATCGGGACGGCGGCGACGCCGTTGATCACCGCGCTCCAGAACAGCGCCTTGATAGGATCGAGCGAGGACCAGTCGATCCCGAGGCCGATGAGCGTCGCCAGCCCGACGATCATATAGAATCCGACAGCGTCCCAGGGCTTGTATTCCAGCCCGCACTTCCACCCCCGCGATTCGCCCACCGCGAACGCGGCCGAACCCGCGAGCACCGGCACGGCAAGCAGCCCTGTCCCGACGATGCCGAGACTGAACAGCAGAAACGCGAATTGCCCCGCGACTGGCCGCAGCGCCTGGGCGGCGTCGGCGGCGGTCGCGATCGTCGCCTTGCCCGACGCATGCAGCGTCGCCGCGGTCGCGATCATGATGGCGAGCGCTACCAGATTGGAAATCGCCATTCCCGCGAACGTATCAAGGCGGATACGGCGGAATTCGCGGCGCGCCTGCCATGGCGCATCGACGAGGGGCTCGGCTGCGGCGTCGTTGTCGACCTCTTCGACCTCCTGCGAACTTTGCCAGAAGAACAGATAAGGGCTGATCGTCGTGCCGAAGATCGCGACGATGGTAACGGCGGCTTCCTTGCCCTGAACCGACGGCCAGACGAGACCGATTCCGATCTTTGCCCAATCGAGGCGGACCGCGAACAGCACCGCCACATAGGCGAACAGCACGAGCGTCAGCCATTTGAGGAACTTCGCATAGCGATTGTAAGGGACGAAGAGCTGAAGCGTCAGCGAGAGCAGCGCGAAAATCACGGTGAAAACA
>JACDGO010000332.1 GCA_013821585.1 Sphingomonadaceae bacterium | reverse complement strand
GCCTCAACGTGTCGAACGCCGCCGCGATCGCGCTTTACGCGGCGACGAGGGGGGACAAGAGATAATCGCACGCATGCTCCAACTGGGCCTCGCCGCGCTCGCGCCGCTGCTGCTTGCGAGCTGCCTGCTCGCGCCGGGCAAGTTCGCCTCCACGCTGACGATCAACGCCGATCGCAGCTTCGCCTTCACCTACAAGGGCGAAGTCATCGACGCCGAGCCCGACAATACCGCCGCCGAGGCGTCGCCGAAGCCCGGCGAGGACGTCGAAGCCAAGCGCCGCGCGATCGCCGAGGCGCTGCGCAAGGAGGTCGGCTATCGCTCCGTCGCCTATCTCGGCAAGGGCAAGTTCGCGATCGACTATGCGATCTCGGGAACGCTCGACCATAATTTCAGCTATCCGCTCAACTCGGACGCGGAGATCATCCTGCCGTTCATCATGGTCGAGCTGCGCCAGGGCAACCTCGTGCGCGTCCGCGCGCCGGGCTATTCCGCCAACCAGACCGGCGTGAAGCCGAGCGGCGGGATGCCGGAGATGCCGGGCGGCGAGGACGCGGGCAAATATCTCGACGGGACGTTCACGCTCGATACCGACGCGGAGGTCGTGAGCCAAAACAGCGAAGAGGGCGTGAAGCCCACGGGCGCGCGGCGCACGATCGTCTGGCGCGCGACGCCCCTGACCAAGGACGCGCCCGCAGCCGTGCTGCGCCTTTCGCGCTAGTCTTCCTTCGCGATCGTCACTTTCAGGCCGTCGAGGCCGTCCTCGAACGGAATCTGGCAGCCCAATCGCGAGGTTTCGTTACGGTCGTCGGACGAATCGAGCAGGTCGTTCTCGTCCTCGCTCATCGCCGGGAGCAGCGTGACGAACGCCGGATCGACATGGACATGGCACGTCGCGCAGGAGCAGCAGCCGCCGCACAGCGCGAGCAGCTCGTCGACGCCGCCGTCGCGGATCACCTCCATCACCGTCAGCCCAGCGCCGCCCTGAAGCTCCACGACATCGCCATCGCGCTTGGTGACGATCAGCTTGGGCATTAAGGCGCTCCCGAATGGCGGACGCGGTGGCTATGTCGCGGCGCACCCGCCGAATCAAGGACGACGCATGGGCCTGACCGCCGAACAGCTCCGCCATTCGCTCGATGCGCTCGCCGCGATCGAGCCGCGCTTCGCCGCCGCGATCGCCGAGGCCGGCTATCCCGAGCCGCGCATCCGCGCGCGCGGCTACGAGACCTTGCTGCGCACGATCGTCGGCCAGCAGATCAGCGCGCTCGCCGCCGAGGCGGTGTGGAAGAAGGTCGCCGCTGCGGTTGGCGCGATCGGAGACCCGCAAGCGATGGTCGCGACGAGCGAGGAGACGCTGCGCGCGGCGGGCCTGTCTCGGCAGAAGATCGGCTATGTGAAGAGCCTCGCGGAGCTCGTCGCCGACGGCGCGCTCGACCTCGCCAATCTTCCCGAGGATGACGAGGAGGCGATCGCCGCGCTCGTCCAGGTCAAGGGGATCGGCCGCTGGTCGGCGGAAGTCTATCTGCTGTTCGCCGAAGGCCGCCTCGACATCTGGCCTGCGGGCGACCTCGCGGTGCAGGAGGATGTCGGCCGCATCCTTGGTCACGACACAAGGCCAGGCGAAAAGCTGGTGCGCGAGGTCGCGGAAAGCTGGCGCCCGCACCGGGGCGCCGCAGCGATCTTCGCGTGGCATCATTATAAGATCAAACCGATCTAGGCGACGATTCAACTACGAAATGTGCTAGCGCGCCTGCTCCATCAGACTGGCCATGGCGGCCGAAGCGCTTGCCGTCGCGGCATCCGCCGCAGCCTCGAACTGCCTAGGGTCGGCGACGATGTCGAAGTCGGTCGATTCGGCCGCGGCGAACGGCAGGTCGTTGCGGATCGGTTGCTGCAGAAAGGCGAACGCCGGGAAACCGCCCGAATTGGGTCCCCAATATTCGATCGCCGTGGCCCGATCGACCGCATTGCCGCGGCGATCGCCACGCCGGGTCGCCAGCTCGCTTGCGACTTTCCGCCGAAGGCGTGGCTCTTATCGCCCGAGCTGCTGTACACGCCATAATCGACGACGAGCGACACCGCGATCACGCCGAGGTTGGCTTGGTGGGCGAGATACGGTGAGCGCTGATACGCTTGCGGCCGATCGACCGAAGCGGTAATCGCCATGAATTGCTGCCCGAACATACCGCTGGTGTCGCGCTTAGCGGCGTCGCCGGGCATGAAATAGACCGACATGCCTGTTGGCGCGACATAGCTGCCATACGGCCTTCCGCGAAGTTCGGTTTCGCCGTCCAGGTCGCGCGCTCGGGCGCGAGTCCGGCGAACGTGGCTTGATCGACGACCTCATAGCCCGCGGCCGTCAATTGATCGACGAAGGCGCGATAGGCCTTGTCGGCGATGCGCTGCCGCGTCGCCTGGTCGACTCCGGTAATGCTGGTGTCCATGACCGACTTCGACGAGCTGCCGAAGCGAAACGCGCCGATCGACCTCGTGCCGCCGGTTTTGGCCGTGTAATGATTTCTGTTGGGAAACGCGACGTTGAACACCGCGATAGCGACCCGGTGCGCGCCCTTGAGCTCGCTCAGATGCGAAGTCTGGAAGGCGTCCGCGTCGAGGTGGGAGCCAAGGAGACCCTTGCGCACAAGGACGCCGTCCTGGCGCACCTGCGCGCCCGCATGGACCGAGGCCGCCAGAAGCGGCAACGCGACCAACATAATGCGCAGGGGGTTCATACGGCCGCCATGGGCTGGACACGGCGGCGGCGCGCGGCCGCGCCGATCGTTCCGAATCCCGCGAGCAACAGCGCCCAACTCGCGGGCTCGGGAACCGCGCCCAGTCCGACCCCGCCGGCGCCGTTCGTCCATACACCTAGGCTGCGTCCGATCGCGGTCGCGCCGTTAATCGTGGTGTAATCGGCATGCGGCGCGATGTTAAAGAATATCGACCCGCTCGGATGCTCGCGGCAATGCCCCAGGTGCGGATGACCCCGTTGTTGTAGGTCAGGTACGAATTGGGATCGAGCAGGTCGCCGGTGGTCGATCCGAGAACGTGCGTTCCGTCTGAGATTGACCAATCGGTGATGCCGTGGACGTTGAAGGCGAAGGCGTAGAAGGTCTGATCGCCAGTCAGCGTATGATTGAAGTCGATCGGCAAGGTCATCGAGGCCGTGAAGTGCCCCGGTACCGCAACCTTGACGGTGCACGACGACTGAACCCCGACGCAGTCGATGGGCTGGCCTACATAATCATAGCTGCCCGAGGCGGCCGCCGCCGGCGCGCCGACGGTACACGCGAGAAGGAATGCCGTCACCAATATCCTGCGCTTTATCATATCGATACCCCCGTGTTTCATGACGCGCGGAGTTAGGGACAGGACGCCATCGCGCATTGAAGATTTCGGCCATGGGACAGGTTGCGACCGGGACGCCGGGTGCGTAAGGCCGCGCCGTCGCGAGGCTGGCACAGGGCGTTCGGGATGACAGCGAGCGCGCCACCGACCGTCGGCTTCCGCCTTCCGCATCCGGAGCTGCGTCCCTACGTCACCTCTTACTATTTCGCCGACAGCGCCGGGCCGCTGCACGAC
>JACDGO010000331.1 GCA_013821585.1 Sphingomonadaceae bacterium | reverse complement strand
GGCTGATGCCGCTGCTGGGCTGGAGCGTCAGTATCGCGCTCGGCGCCTGGTTCGAAGCCTGGGATCACTGGATCGCGTTCGTCCTGCTCGGCGCGCTCGGCGTGAAAATGATCGTGGAGGGCGTGAAGCGCGATCTGGACGCGCAGGCGCCCCGGCCGCTCGGGCCGCGCGCGCTGTTCGTTGCGTCGCTCGCCACGAGCATCGACGCGGCGGCGGCCGGGATTACGGTCCCGACGCTCGGATTGCCGATCACGCTGTCGTGCTTCGTGATCGGCATCGTGACATTCGCCTTGTGCCTGATCGGCGTGCTCGCCGGCGGACGGATCGGCGCCGCGGTGGGGAAGCGCGCCGAGTTGGTCGGCGGGGTCGTGCTGATCGGGATAGGGGCGTCGATCCTCGGCCAGCATATCGGCTGGCTCTAGTCGACCCAGTCGAGGCCGATGTCGCGATAGAGCCCCCGGTCTTCGTCCCACTTCGGCGCGACCTTGACGTGGAGATAAAGGTGGACGGGCGCGCCGAGCAGGTTCGCCAGCTCGGCGCGCGCGCGGCTGCCGATTTCCTTCAATCGCGCGCCACCCTTGCCGAGAACGATCGCCCGCTGGCTCGGCCGCTCGATCAGGATCTGCTGGTGAATTTCGACCGACCCGTCGGGGCGTTCGAGATATTGCTCGGTCTCGACCGCGCTCGCCTGCGGCAATTCGGCGTGGAGCTGGAGGTACAGCTGCTCGCGCGTCACTTCGGCAGCGACCATGCGGTCGGTCGCGTCGCTGACCTGATCGGCGGGAAACATCCACGGCCCCTCGGGCATCCGCGCCGCGAGCCGCGCCTTCAGGTCGGAAACGCCGTCGCCGGTCGTGGCGCTGACCATCAGCGTCTCGGCGAAGCTCAGGCTTTCGTTGAGACGTTCGGCGTGGCGGAGCAGCTTGCCCTTGTCGGCGACATCGACCTTGTTGAGCACGAGCAGCTTGGGCTCGGGACGCGGGGCGAGCGCGGTCAGGATCGCCTCGACCTTGGGGCCGATCCCGCCTTTCGCGTCGACAACCAGTGCGATGACGTCGGCGTCGTGCGCGCCGGTCCACGCCGCCTGCACCATCGCGCGGTCGAAACGCCTCTTGCCTTCGAAGATTCCCGGCGTGTCGACGAGGACGAGCTGGGTATCTCCGTCGATAGCGATGCCCATCAGGCGTGCGCGCGTCGTCTGCGCCTTCGGACTGACGATCGCGACCTTCTGCCCGACAAGCGCGTTGACCAGAGTCGACTTGCCCGCGTTGGGCGCGCCGATGATTGCCGCGAGGCCGCAACGCAGCGTCACGTCAATTTCGCCAGCAACGCCGCCGCCGCCGCCGTCTCCGCTTCCTGCTTCGAGCTGCCGTCGCCGCTCGCCTCGCCCGCGCTGCCGAGGCTCGCTGTGACGCTGAAACGGGGGGCGTGATCGGGGCCGGTGCGGGCGGCGAGCGTGTAGGTCGGCGGTCGGCGGTTGTTGGCTTCGGCCCATTCGTGGAGCAGCGACTTGGGATGGCGTGGCACGGTCGACTGGCCGTCGAGGAACCCGGCCCAGTGACGGCGGACGAAGCTGGCCGCGGCGGGAAAGCCATGCTCGATGTAGAGCGCACCGATCAGCGCCTCAAGCGCGTCGCCGAGGATGTTGTCGCTCTCGATCGCGCCGTCGCCGCGCGCCTGCTTGCCGAGCCGAAGGTGCGGGCGGACGCCGATCTCACGCGCGACCGCGGCGCAGGTCGCGCCCGAGACGAGCGTCGTGAAGCGGTGCGAAAGCTCACCCTCGCGCGCTTGCGGAAAACGCTCGCTCAGCCACTCCGCCATCGCGAGGCCGAGCACCCGGTCGCCAAGGAATTCTAGCCGCTGATAATTGTCGGCGCCGTGGCTGCCGTGGGTCAGCGCGCGCTCATAATGGGCGGTGTCGCGCGGCGGAATGCCCAGAATTTCCGTCAGCCACTCGGTCTCGGCGCTCAGAATTGCTCTCCGATCCGCCGCCAGCGCGCGGCGGAGACCCAGGTCCACGGCAGGAACCAGTTCGCCGAGCCGTCGGTCGAGAATACCGAGACCATCGCGCGGCCGACGAGGTTTTCGACCGGGACCATGCCGATACCGCCGCCTTCCATCGCGGCGAAGCGGCTGTCCGCCGAACGATCACGGTCGTCGCCCATCAGGAACAGGTCGTCGGCGGGGACGGTGTAAACCGGCGTATCATCGGCTTCGGTCGGGCCGAGATCGAGCACATTGTAACTCCGGCCTCCCGGCAATGTTTCGCGGAATTGGGGATAGCGGCAGCGTTCGGTCCCGTCCGACGCGCGCTCGGTGAAATCGGGGGAAAAGCACGGGCTGTTGGGGGAAGCGGGCGCGACGAAATCGGCGACGCGAACCTTAGGAATCGGCGTTCCGTTGAGCATGACCTGGCCCGATTTGACTTGGATCAGGTCGCCGGGCAGGCCGATCACGCGCTTGATATAGTCGGTGCGGTTTCCCGGCGGCGCCTTGAACACGACGACGTCGCCACGCGCTGGCAAATGCGAGAACACGCGGCCTGAAATCAGTGGAACCGACCACGGCAGCGAATGCCGCGAATAGCCATAGGGCCATTTCGCGACGAGCAGATAGTCGCCGACCATGAGGCGCGGCAGCATCGACTCACTCGGAATCGAAAAGGGCGCGAAAATGAAGCTCCTGAGCACGAACACGAAGATCGCGAGCTTGAGGAGAAAGCCGAGGAAGTCCGCCGTTTCCGACTTGGGCTTCTTCATCGATCGGGAGGCGGCTTCTGTCATGCCCGCGGCGCATTGCGGCGCGCGGCGATTTGCGTCAAGCGCGCGGCCATGGATTGGACCGCGATCTCCGCGTTGCCGCGCACGCCGCTGAAGGCTCTATTCGAGGCCGAGGCCGACCGGCTTTCGCGCCTCAGCGTCGATGTCGCGGGGCTGCATTTCGACTTTTCGAAGACGCATCTGTCGCGGGCCGCACTGGCTGCGTTCGCGGGAGGCGAGGCGGCGTTGGTCAAGGCGCGCGACGCACTGTTCGCCGGCGCGATCGTCAATGTCAGCGAAGGCCGTCCCGCCGAGCATGTCGCGGAGCGCGGTGAAGGCGCGCCCGAAAGCGTCGCGCGCGCGAAAGCGCTGCACGCGCGGATGCGCGCGTTGATCGACGCGATCGAAGGCGGCGCGCTCGGGCCGATACGGCACGTCCTACATATTGGAATCGGCGGTTCGGCGCTCGGCCCCGACCTGCTCGTCGACGCGCTCGGGCGCGACGCGGGGCGCTATGACGTCGCCGTGGTCTCGAATGTCGACGGCTGCGCGCTCGAAGAGGCGTTCGCGCGCTTCGACCCCGCCGCGACCTTGATCGCGGTCGCCTCGAAGACCTTCACGACGACCGAAACGTTGCTCAACGCCGGATCGGCGCTGCAATGGCTGGAGGATGACGGTGTGGAGGACGTGATGGGCCGCGTCGTCGCGCTGACCGCCGCGCCCGAAAAGGCGATCGCATGGGGCGTCGATGAAACGCGCGTGCTGCCGTTTTCGGAAGGCGTGGGCGGGCGCTATTCGTTGTGGTCGTCGATCGGATTTCCCGCGGCGCTCGCG
>JACDGO010000008.1 GCA_013821585.1 Sphingomonadaceae bacterium | reverse complement strand
GCTCAAGCTCGACGCCGCGCGCTTTCGCACGGCGATCGCGGCGGGGCCGGAGAGCGAGGTGGGCGCTGACCGCGTCGAGTTCGAGGTTTCGACCAACTCCGGCGCGCCGTTCGGCCCGCTCGCGCGCATCGCCAGCGGCGGCGAGCTCAGCCGCTTCATCCTCGCATTGAAGGTCGCGCTCGCGGAGGAGGGCGGCGCCGCGACGATGATCTTCGACGAGGTCGATCGCGGCGTCGGCGGCGCGGTCGCGAGCGCGATCGGCGAACGCCTCGCGCGGCTGGCGGATGGGCGTCAGGTGCTCGTCGTCACTCATAGCCCCCAGGTCGCGGCGCGGGGAAGCGAGCACCTGCTCATCACCAAGAACCACGACGGCCTCGTCACGCGCACCAACCTGAAGCTGCTCGACGCCGAGGCGCGGCGAGAGGAAATCGCGCGGATGCTCTCCGGTGCCGAAGTCACCGATGAAGCGCGGGCGCAGGCGTCGCGGCTGGTGGAAGCGGCGTGATGGATGGTGACGCGTTCGTCCGGGTTCGCTCTGCCTTATGGGCGCTAGCCGGGATGCTCATAATGGGGATGGCCTTGATCGCTGCATTGGCGTTTGCCGCAACCATAGTTGGACTGTTGGCAAGCATCGGTGATGTCTTTTGGTCTCACGATGCTGCAATTTTTTCCGTCTGGTTCGCGGTTGCGGCTTGTGTGGCTGTTCGCAATATTGGTGCGTCAGCCGAATTGATGCACAATCCTACGATGCGCGGCTTAGTTATAGCCCTCCTCATATCCGTCGCCATCGCGGCGAGCTTTCCGCTTTACTGGCTGCCCAACGATTTCATCTTATGACGGAAGCCGAAGCCGAAGCCGAAGCCGAAGCCGAAGCCGAAGCCGCAGCCGCAGCCGCAGCCGAGCTCGAACGCCTCGCCCGCGAGATCGCGCATCATTCGATGCGCTATCATACTGACGACGCGCCCGAGATTTCTGACGCGAACTATGACGCTCTGGTGCGGCGAAACACCGAGCTCGAAGCGCAATTCCCGTACTTCGTCCGCGCCGACAGCCCTTCGCGGTCGGTCGGCGCCGCGCCCTCCGCGCATCTCGCCAAGGTGCGTCATGCCAAGGCGATGCTCAGCCTCGACAATGCGTTCGATGCGGGCGAAGTCGCCGAGTTCGTCGCGCGGGTGCGGCGGTTCCTCAATTTGCCCGAGGACGCGACGGTCGCGCTGACCGCCGAGCCGAAGATCGATGGGCTGTCTTGCTCGCTGCGCTATGAAAAGGGGCGGCTGACCCAGGCGGCGACGCGCGGTGACGGGACGACGGGGGAGGACGTCACGCTGAACGTCGCGACGATCGGCGACATTCCGCAGCGGTTGAAGGGGGACGCACCTGCTGTCTTCGAGGTGCGCGGCGAGGTCTATATGACCAGGGCTGATTTCGTCGCGCTCAACGCCCGGCTGCTCGCCGAGGCGGACGAACCGGCGAAGGCGCGGCAGTTCGCCAACCCGCGCAACGGCGCGGCCGGGTCGCTCAGGCAGAAAGATCCGGAAGTGACGCGTTCACGGCCATTGCGTTTTCTCGCGCATGGCTGGGGCGAGACATCGGCGCTGCCGGGCGCGACGCAGTTCGAAGTGATGAGGGCGATCGAGGCATGGGGGCTGCCGGTCAGCGATTTGCTGGTCGAGGCAAACGACGTCGCCGCCGCGCTGATACATTATGCGAAGATCGAGGCCGCGCGGGCCGACTTGCCGTTCGACATCGACGGTGTGGTGTACAAGGTCGACCGGCTCGACTGGCAGGCGCGGCTGGGATTCGTCGCGAAAGCGCCGCGCTGGGCGATCGCGCATAAATTCCCGGCGGAGCGCGCGCAGACGACGCTCCTCAGTATCGACATTCAGGTCGGCCGCACGGGCAAGCTGACGCCCGTCGCACGGCTCGAGCCGGTGACGGTCGGCGGCGTCGTGGTGACGAATGCGACGCTGCACAACGCCGACGAGATCGCGCGGCTGGGCGTGCGCCCGGGCGACCGCGTGAGCATCCAGCGCGCCGGCGACGTCATCCCGCAAGTGCTCGAGAATCTGACGCCCGATGTCGAGCGGCCCGCGTTCGTCTTTCCAGTCGCCTGCCCCGAATGCGGATCGGACGCGGTGCGCGAGGACGACGAGGTCGATATCCGCTGCACCGGCGGGCTGATCTGCCCCGCGCAGCGCATCGAGCGGCTGAGGCACTTCGTCGGCCGCGCCGCGCTCGACATCGAAGGGCTCGGCGAAAAGACGATCCGCGAATTCTTCGCCGACGGCCTGATCCACGGCCCCGCCGACATCTTCCGCCTGAAGGCGCACCGCGACGCGATCCTCGCGCGGCCGGGATGGAAGGAGACCTCGGTTGCGAACCTGCTTGCCGCGATCGAGGCGCGACGCGCGCCCGATCCCGCGCGCTTTTTGTTCGCGCTCGGCATCCGCCACGTCGGCGGCGTGATGGCGAAGGATCTGGTCAAGGCGTTCGGCGCCGTCGAGCGCGTCGCCGAGGTCGCGCGGCACGAAGACGCCATGGCCGAGCTGGCGAGCGTCGAGGGCGTCGGCCCGGTCGTAGCGCAAGCGCTGATCGACTTCTTCCACGAAGCGCACAACCGCGAGGCGTGGGACGATCTCCTCTCCGAAGCGACGCCCGCGCCCTATGTCTCCAACGTCCGCGAATCGCCCGTCACCGACAAGACGATCGTCTTCACCGGCAGCCTCGAGACGCTGTCGCGCGACGAGGCGAAGGCGCAGGCCGAGGCGCTCGGCGCGAAGACCGCGGGGTCGGTGTCGGCGAAAACCGGCCTCGTCGTCGCGGGGCCGGGCGCTGGATCGAAGCTCAAGAAGGCGGCCGAACTCGGCATCGAGGTGATCGACGAAGCCGCCTGGGCCGCGATCGTCGCGGCCGCCCCCTGACCGACGAACCGCCGCGTGATTTCGACCGGCGCGATTGCCGCGCGCGCGTTGCTTTGTTAGCGCGCCCGCAAAGCGCTGATTCGAGAGGATTTCCATGACCAATTTTCGCGCCGCGATGCTCGCGTCCGCCGCCCTGCTGTCATTCGCCACGCCCGGCTTCGCCGCACCCGCCGCGATCGGAACCTGGGGCGTCGACCTCAGCGCGCGCGATACCGCGGTGAAGCCCGGCGACGATTTCTGGGCCTACGCCAACCGCAGCTGGGACGCGCGAACGCAGATCGCCGCGGACCAGACGAGCGCGGGCGGCTTCCTCGATCTCGCCAACGGCGCGGAAGCGAGTGTCCGCACGATCGTCGACGGGCTGGCGCGCAGCCCGCATGCGCCGGGCAGCGCGGGCCAGCAGATCGCGGACAGCTATGCGTCCTGGATGGATGCGGCGGCGATCGAGGCAAAGGGAACCGCGCCGCTCAAGCCCTGGCTCGCACGGATCGACGCGGTCAAGGATCGCGCCGGCCTTTTGAAACTGTTCGCGACCACCGAATATTTCGCGCCGGTCAGGATAGGCATCAGCCCCAATCCCGCCGACCCGACGGTCTATGCGGCGACAGTATCGCAGGGCGGCCTCGGCATGCCCAACCGCGACTATTACCTGAAGGACGGCGCGAAATACGACGCGTTCCGCGCCGCCTATCGAAACTATGTCATACAGATGCTGACGCTCGCGGGCTTCAGCGAACCGGCGGCGCGTGCCGAGCGCATTATCGCGGTCGAAACGCGGATCGCGAAGGACCAGTGGACGCCCGAGCGCAGCCGCGACGTCACACAGATCATCAACCCGATGACGCGCGCGCAGTTGACGGCGCTGGCGCCGCAGTTCGACTGGACGACGACGCTGACGAACGCGGGCCTCGGCAATGTCGAGACGGTGATCGTGGGCCAGACGACAGCGATCGCCGCCGCGGGCAAGCTGCTCGACGCCGTGCCGCTGTCGACGTGGAAGGACTATCTCGCCTTTCACTTCATCCGGAGCCACGCCCAGTATCTGCCGCGCGCGTTCGACGAAGCGGACTTCGCCTTCTTCTCCAAGACGCTTCGCGACCAACCGGCGCAGAAAGTTCGCTGGAAGCGCGGCGTCGCCCTGCTCAATACGAGCCTCGGCGAAGCAGTCGGCCGGCTCTACGTCGAGCGCAACTATCCGCCCGAGAGCGACCGGCAAATGGGCGAGTTGATCGCCAACCTGCGCGCGTCGCTGGGCGAGCGCATCGCGGCGAACGCCTGGATGGACGCGGCGACAAAACGCGAGGCGCAGGCCAAGCTGACCGCGTTCGATCCGCGCATCGGCCATCCGGTCAAATATATCGACTATGCGCCGCTGAAGATCGTTAGCGGCGACGTGATCGGCAATGCGGTGCGCGCGGAGCAGTTCCGCTGGGCGCTGCAATTGTCGCGGCTGGGCAAGCCGGTCGACCGGGGCCTGTGGGGCATGACGCCGCAGACGGTGAACGCCTATTACAACGCGCTCCAGAACCAGATTACCTTCCCCGCAGCGATTCTCCAGCCGCCGTTCTTCGATCCGAAAGCCGACCCGGCGGTGAACTATGGCGCGATCGGCGCGGTCATCGGGCACGAGATCGGTCACGGCTTCGACGATCAGGGCCGCCGCTTCGCCGCCGATGGACGCCTGCGCGACTGGTGGTCGCCCGAAAGTGCCAAGCTGTTCACCGAGCGCACGACGCGGTTCGGCGCGCAATACGACAGCTATGAACCGGTGCCGGGGGTCCACATCAACGGCGCGCTGACGATGGGGGAGAATATCGGCGATCTCGGCGGCATCGAAATGGCTTACGGCGCGTGGCGCCGCTACGTCGCGCAGCACGGCGAGCCGCCGGTGATCGACGGTTATACCGGCGACCAGCGCTTCTTCCTCGCCTTCGCGCAGGCGTGGCGCGAGAAACGGCGCGAGGGCGCGGTTCGCGAGCAGCTGCTCGGCGACCCGCACAGCCCGGCGATCTACCGCGTCAACGGCATCGTTCGGAACGTCGACGCCTGGTACAAGGCGTTCGACGTGAAGCCCGGTGACGCGCTCTATCTGCCGCCCGAGCAGCGCGTGCACATCTGGTAGGGGTTAGGCGGGATCCGCGCACTCGACCGCGCACGCCTCGCTCAATTCGATCTGCAGCGTCGCGTGACCGATGCCGAAGCGCGCGTGCATCAATGACTGTGCTTGCGTCAGGAACGCGTCACCTGGGTGGCCGCTCGGCATCAGCAGATGCGCGGTCATCACCGGCTCGGTCGTGCTCATCGGCCAGATGTGGAGGTCGTGGACCGTAGCGACGCCGGGGAGCGCGCAAAGCGCGGCGCGCACCTGTTCGACGTCGATGCCGTCGGGAACGCCGCCGAGCGCCATCGTCATCGATTCGCGCAGTAGCCCCCAGCTGCTCCACGCAACGAAGCCCGCGACGATCAGGCTCGCGGCCGGGTCGATCCACGCCTTGCCGGTCACCAGGATGGCGAGGCCCGCGACGACGACGCCCGCGGAGACCGCGGCATCGACCGCCATATGGACATAGGCGCCGCGAATATTGATGTCGCCGTGTCTGCCGCGCGCGAAAAGAAGCGCGGTCGCGCCGTTGACGAGGATACCCAAGGCGGCGACCGCCATTACCGCGCCGCCGGCAACGGGAACCGGCGCCTGCACGCGGTGGATCGCTTCGAGGACGATCGCGCCGAGCGCCGCCATCAGAAGCAGCGCGTTGGCGAGCGCGGCGAGGATCGTCGAGCCGCCGAGGCCATAGGTGAAACGCGCGCTCGCCGGCCGTGCCGCGAGCGCCGCGCCCGCCCAGGCAACCGAAAGGCCGAGGACGTCTGAAAGGTTGTGGCCCGCGTCGGCGAGCAGCGCCATCGATCCCCAGACAAGGCCCGCGCCCGCTTCGGCAACCACGAACGCGCCGTTGAGGATGATGCCGATCGCGAACGCACGGCCGAACGCGGTCGGCGCATGCGCGTGGTCATGGCCTTGATGATGCGAATGACCCAAGGCGGCCCCTGCGTTCCCGTTCGGGGGTCACTTAGGCGAGCGCCCGATGTGATGCTAGGACATGTCGTCCTGCCCAACGCCAACGGCTTGGATCAGGGGCGTTTCGGCGAGCCAGCCGGGAAGCAGCCCGCGATCGACGTCAACGACGCGGAGGTGCGCGACTTCGAGACCGAGATCGGTATGGGCCGCGCGCACGCGCTCCGCGGGCGCTGTTCCGCCGGGGAGCACAAGCAAGCGCCGCGCGACCTTGTCGCGGTGATGCATGCGCGCGGTGTTTTCCTGCCCGACGTAGCAGCCCTTTTCGAAGCTCACGCCGCTCAGCTCGCGCGCGTTGCATTCGAGCCAGAGCGTCTTGTCCTGCCCCAGCTCCGCCGTGCCCTCGACGACGCCGAGCGACAGGCGATGTGCATGCCAGCCTTCGGCCGGATCGCCCGGCGGCGCGATCCAGCGGCGGCCGAGCGCGGGGAGGCGCGGATCGCCGGCGCCGTCCTTCGTCCAATGCACCGCCTGGCGCTCATCGCGCGCGATCGTGATCACGCGGCGCAGGCGATAGAGCGACAGTCGCCGGATCAACGCATCGGCCTGATCCGTCTCGCAGTCGATCAACAGATCGTCTCCATCCGCCCAGACGATGAAATCGAACAACGCCTTGCCCTGCGGCGTCAGCAGCCCCGCCCAGACCGGGAGTCGCCCCGCGACGTCATTGGTGACGAGCCCCTGGAGAAAGCCGCGCGGATCGTAGCCCGACAGGCGGACGACGGCGCGGTCGGTCAGGGTGGTCGCGGGCATCCTTGCGATCTAGGGTGCGCCGCGCCGAAACCCAAGCCGGAGCGCCGATGACCGACCGCCTCGTGATCCGTCGTCCCGACGACTGGCATGTCCATTTGCGCGACGGCGACATGTTGCGCGCGGTCGCGGGCTACACGGCGAGCGTCTTCGCGCGCGCGATCGTCATGCCGAACCTCGCGCCACCGGTCACGACAATCGCCGCCGCCGAAGCCTATCGAACACGCATCCTCGCCGCCGTGCCGTCTGGCGGCGGCTTCACGCCGCTGATGACCTGCTACCTGACCGACGCGGCCGACCCCGACGAGATTGCCCGTGGTTTCGAGAGCGGCGTGTTCGCCGCGTGCAAGCTTTATCCCGCGAACGCCACGACCAACTCGGCGCAGGGCGTCACCAACATCCGTAACATCCGCGTGGCGCTCGAGCGGATGCAGCGGATCGGCATGCCGCTGCTGGTTCATGGCGAAGTCACCGACCCGTCCGTCGACGTGTTCGACCGCGAGGCGGTGTTCATCGAACGTGTATTCGCGCCGTTGCTGCGCGACTTCTCCGAGTTGCGCGCCGTCTTCGAGCATATCACCACCGCCGAGGCGGCGGATTTCGTGCGCGATGAACCCGATCGTCTCGCGGCGACGATCACGCCGCACCATCTCGCCATCAACCGCAACGCGATGTTCGACGGCGGCATCCGCCCCCACGCCTATTGCCTTCCGGTTGCCAAGCGCGAGCGTCACCGGCTGGCGATCCGCCGCGCCGCGACTTCGGGAAATCCTAAGTTCTTCATCGGCACCGACAGCGCGCCTCACGCAGCACACGCCAAGGAGTCGGCGTGCGGCTGCGCGGGAATCTTCAACGCGCCACACGCCCTCGAAAGCTATGCCACCGCGTTCGACGAGGAAGGCGCGCTCGACAAGCTCGAAGGCTTCGCGTCCGAGCACGGTTCCCGCTACTACCGCCTGCCGCTCAACGCGGGCACCGTGACCCTGGAACGCGGCGAGACTGCCGTGCCCGACGCGCTTCCCGCGGGCGGCACGGCGATCGTGCCCTTCCATGCCGGCGAAACGCTCGGCTGGCGGCTGTTGGACTAAAGCCGGCGGATCAGCTTCTCGACGCTGGCGTTCGTCTTCTTGGTCTTGTCATTGCACACTTCTCGTTCAAGGTCGGTGCGGATTTGCTCGACCTCGGCCGCCGAAAGATGCTCGATACCGATGAACTGTTCGCGCGCGCCGTCGATCGCGCGGAGGAGCTCGTCGAGCTTGGCCTGCATCGACGCCGTGTCGCGGTTCTGCGAATTCTGGATCAGGAACACCATCAGGAAGGTGACGATCGTCGTCCCCGTGTTGATGACGAGCTGCCATGTTTCCGAATAGTTGAATGCGGGGCCGCTCACCGCCCACACAATCACCGTCGCGAGTGCGACGATAAACGCGGCGGGCTGGCCGCTGGCGGCGGCGATCCACGACGCGATCGCCGTGAAGATCGGATCGAGTTTCTTCCACATCCCGGCTCTCCCTGTTTATGTGGCGAGAACCCTGTCGGCGACGAACGGGTTGCCGCGCCGTTCCTGCGCGAAGGTCGACATCGGGCCGTGGCCGGGGACGAACGCGGTCTCTCCGCCCATCGGCCACAGCCGTGTCTGGATCGCGTTCAACAGGTCGGCGTGGTTGCCCATCGGAAAGTCGGTGCGGCCGATCGATCCCTGGAACAGCACGTCGCCGACGATCGCGAGCTTCGACGGCGCATGATGGAAGACGACATGGCCGGGGGTGTGGCCGGGGCAGTGATGGACGTCGAACGTCAGCTTGCCGACCGTCACCGTATCGCCCTGGACGAGCCAGCGGTCGGGCTCGAACACCTTGCCATTCACGCCGTAGTTGCGCCCGTCGTCCTCGAGGCGGCTGATCCAGAAGCGGTCGGCCTCGTGCGGCCCCTCGATCCTGACGCCCAATTCCTTCGCCAGCGTCCCCGCCTCGCCACAATGGTCGATGTGGCCGTGGGTGATCAGGATCTTCTCGATCGTGACCCCATGCTGCGCCGCCGCCGCCTTCAGGCGCGGCAGGTCGCCGCCGGGATCGACAAACGCGCCGAGCATCGTCTCGGTGCACCAGAGCAATGTGCAGTTCTGCTGCAACGGCGTCACCGGAACGATCGCGGCCTTCATGGGAGGCTGGGTCATTGCGTGGAGATGGCGACCGGGGATGCGGGGGGCAAGGTCGCTCTCGATGGGGGCACGTCCTTCATCGACGCCGCGACTGCTTCGACGCGCGCCAGAACGCGCAGCAGATTACCGCCCGCGAGCTTTCCAAGGTCGGCGTCGTTCCAGCTGCGGTGGATCAACTCGGCGAAGAGCAAGGGATAGCCGTCGACGCCGCCCAATCCCTGAACCGCGACGTCGACGCCGTCGAGATCGCCGCCGATGCCGACATGGTCGTGACCCGCGACCTGCACGACATGCTCGATGTGATCGGCGACGACGCCGACGGGCACGAGCGGCGCGGGATGCGCGGTTGCCCAGGCATCGAGCGCCGCTTTGCGCCGCTCGGGCTGGCCGGTGAACAACCCTTTGCCGCGTGCTTCCTCGGCGTCGTGCGCAGCCGACCAGTCGCGATAGGCGGCGGAGAGGTGGCCGGGATAGAAATTGACCATCACCACCCCGCCGTTCGCCGCGACCAATTTCAGCACGTCGTCGGGCACGTTCCGGGGATGATCGTTGAGCGCGCGCGCGTCCGAATGAGAGAAAATCACCGGCGCCTTGGTGACGCTGAGCGCCGCGCGCATCGTCTCGGGCGAGACGTGGCTGAGGTCGATCATCATGCCGACGCGGTTCATCTCCGCGACCACGGCCTTCCCGAAATCGGTGAGGCCATGATGCGCGGGATCGTCGGTCGCGCTGTCGGCCCAGTCGTTGTTCTTGAAATGCGTGAGCGTCATGTAGCGCGCGCCGAGCGCGTGGAACGCGCGCAGCGTGGGCAATGAATTGCCGATCTGGTGCCCGCCCTCGATGCCGATCAGGCTCGCGACGCGCCCGGCCCTGTGGATGCGGACTATGTCGGCGGCGGTGTAGGCCATTTCGAGGTCGCGCGGGTAGCGCGCAGCGAGGCGCTTGACGATGTCGATCTGTTCGATCGTCGTGCGGATCGCGGCGTCGCCCGTCACGTCGGACGGGATATAGACCGACCAAAATTGCGCGCCCATCCGCCCCGCGTGCAGCCGCGCGATGTCGGTCATCAGCGCATGGGGCAACTTGTCCGAGTTCGCGGAGACGTCGGTCCCCTCGACGTTCGATCCGTATTTGGTGCGCAGCTCCCACGGCAGGTCGTTGTGCCCATCGATCAGCGGTGTGGCTTTCAGGACGCGATCGATCCGCGTCTGCGTCGCCCGGTCGATTGTTTGCGCGGGCGCGGCGCTCGAAAGCAGCGCAGCGATGAGCAGAAGGCTCTTCACTTGACCGCCTCCCCGAGCAGATTGCGCTGCCAAAAAATCAAACTCGTCCAGAACTGATAGTCTTGGTTCTCCTTCTTCGCGAAGCCATGCCCCTCGTTCTGACCGAGCAGGCTCCACGCGGTTCCGCCGCGCGCGCGCACAGCCTTGACGATCTGCTCGGCCTCCGACGGCGGCACGCGCGGATCGTTGCCGCCGGTCACGACCATCAGCGGGATCGTCAACCGATCGACGCTCGTCAGCGGACTGATCTTGAGGAGCTGCGCACGCTGCACGGGGTCGCGCTCGTCGCCATATTCGACGCGGCGCAAGTCCCGCCGGTAACTCTGCGTGTTCTCGAGGAAGGTCACGAAGTTGGAAATGGCGACGACGCAGTTCGCGCCTTTCAGCCGCGCGCCGTAGCGGATCGCGACCGCATAGCACATGTATCCGCCATAGCTGCCGCCGGTCACCGCGAAGCGCGACGGATCGAGCGTGGGGTCGCGCGTGAGCACGTCGAGGAACGCGCCGACGTCCTTCACCGAATCCTCGCGCTTGAACGGGCCATTGTCCATCGCGACGAACGCCTTGCCGTAACCGGTCGAGCCGCGGACGTTGGGATAGAAGACGGCGATGCCGAGCTCGTTGATCAGGTAATTGGTACGGCCGAGGAAGCCCGGCGTGCTCTGCCCTTCCGGCCCACCATGAATGTTGACGATCAGCGGACGCTTGCCGGGAAATTTCGCGGGGTCGGGCCTGTAGAGGAAGCCAGAGAGCGGCAAGCCGTCAAAGCTCTTGACCGAAACCAGCCGCGGCTCGACGTTCGCGTTAGGGTCGAGCCCGCCGGTCTCGCTCGCTGTCCAGCGCGTGACCGCGAGCGTCACAGGATCGACCGAGAACGCGTCGGCGGGACTTCTTGCAGACGTCAGCGTCAGCCCGATCGCCCCCCATGGCGCGATGTCGACGCCGGACGCGACGCCGATGGGGAGCTTGTCGACGGTGCGCACCGCGCCGGTTTTCGGATCGAGCAGTTTCAGGCGGCTGACGCCCGCCTCGTTGACGAGATAGGCGATGAAGCGGCCGTCGTCGGCGATGTCGAAGCCGTCGACATCCCATTTGTCGGTCGTGACTGCATGGAAGACGCCGGTTCGCGGGTCGAACGTCCCGAGCCGCTGAAAGTCCGATCCCTCGTCGGACGTGACCCACAAAGTCCCGTTGGGCGCATATTGTGCGCCGCCATAGGCGATCGGCTTGGAATGATCGCCGATCGCGGTGAGCTTGCCGCTCGCGACGTCCAGGTACCAGAGGTTCGACTTGTTGACCGAAATTCCCTCGACGACGACGACGTGGCTCGCGTCGGGAGAGAAGCCCGCGATCGCCCAGCCGCCGCCCTTGACCGCCGCGACCATCCGGCTCGTCGCCGGATTGCGCGGGTCGATCACATAGAGGTCGCTGTCGGTCCCGTTGCGGCGCGTCGATGTGAAGCCGAGCAGCCTGCCGTCACGGCTCCACGGACCGAGTTCGTTGCGGCTCTTGCCGTCGGTCAGCAGGGTTAGGCGACCGTTCTTGAGCGTGAAAAGCTGAAAAAATTCGGACCCGCCGATGTCCTTGCTGACAGCCAGAACGTCACCTTTCGGCGACCAGCTTCCGGTGACGCGCTCCTCCTCGAAGCTCAGTTGCGACCGCGCGCCGCCGGGCACGGCGACGCGGTGAAGCTGCACGGTGCTGGCGAAGCGAGTCTCGATCAGCATCGACCGGTCAGCCGCGTCCCAGCCGGCGAAAGCGGCGGTGCGATATTCCATATAGGGCCGCGTCGCGGCGGCGAGCGCGTCGGGCACTGCGGGTATACCGTCCGCGACGATCGCAGCGGGCTTGGGCGTGTCGGCCACCGCGGGCACGGCGCTAAGGCTGGCGGCGATCAACAGGATTCGCTTCACAAAAATTCCCCTCAACATTCGACGACGTTCACGGCAAGCCCGCCCAAGCTGGTTTCCTTATACCGCTCACTCATGTCGAGACCGGTTTTCCGCATCGTCTCGATCACCTGATCGAGCGAGACGCGGTGCGTGCCGTCTCCCAATAACGCCAACCGCGCGGCCTCGATCGCCTTGATCGATCCGACCGCGTTGCGCTCGATGCATGGTACCTGCACCAGGCCCGCTACGGGATCGCAGGTCAGTCCCAAATTATGCTCCATGCCGATCTCGGCGGCGTTCTCGACCTGGCCGGGTGTGCCGCCCATCGCCGCCGTCAGCCCCGCCGCCGCCATCGAGCAGGCGACGCCGACCTCGCCCTGGCAGCCGACCTCGGCGCCGCTGATCGATGCATTCTCCTTGAACAAGGAGCCGATCGCCGCGGCGGTGAGCAAATAGGTCTCGACGCCCGCGCGACAGGCGCCGGGCGCGAAGCGCTCGTAATAGCGCATCACCGCGGGGACGATCCCGGCCGCGCCGTTGGTGGGGGCTGTGACGACGCGCCCACCCGCCGCGTTCTCCTCGTTGACAGCGAGTGCCCACAGGTTGACCCAGTCGATCACCGTCAGCGGGTCGGCGAGCGCGCGCTCCTGCCGCTCCATCAGCTGACGCAGCACGCCCGGCGCGCGGCGCTTCACCTCGAGCCCGCCGGGAAGAATTCCGCCGATCGCGATGCCGCGGTCGATGCATGCCGACATCGCGTCGCGGATTTCGCCGAGCCGCGCCGACAGTTCCCCGGGCGTGAGCGCGGTCAGCTCGTTCTCGCGCACCAAGGTCGCGATGTCCTTGCCCGTCGCGGCGCAGCGCGCGAGCAATTCGTCGCCCGAATGGAAGTTGTGCGGCACGTCCCAGCCGCCTTCCACGGGCGCGTTGCGGCCGGTCTCACCCTGGTCGATCACCGCGCCGCCGCCGACCGAATAGGCAGTTCGCTGCGCGATCTCCCTTCCTTCGGCGTCGAACGCGGTGAAGCGCATCGCGTTCGAGTGGAAGTCGAGCCGCTCGCGCTGGAGGAAGCGGAGGTCGCGCGCCTCGTCGAACGCGATTTCTTGCGCGCCGCCCAGCTTGAGACGCCCGCACGAACGGATGCCGGTGACGATCGTATCGGCGCGATCCGGGTCGAGGCTTGCGGGCCGCTCGCCTGAAAGGCCGAGCAGGATCGCGCGATCGCTCGCATGGCCCTTCCCGGTCAGCGCGAGAGAGCCGTAGAGCGCGACATCGACGCGCGCGACCCGGTCCAGCATCGCGCCGCGCGCGAGGCGAACGGCGAAGTCCGCCGCCGCCGTCATCGGCCCCATGGTGTGCGACGAGGACGGGCCGATGCCGATCTTGAACAGATCGAATGTGCTCGCGACCATCGCGCACCCATGCGCCCGACTGCGCGGGGCTGGCAAGCGCCGCGCGCTTCCGGCAGGGGTGCGAACATGAGCGTCCGGCTGCCGAGCGACGACACGCCCTTCGTCCTGTTCGACGACGCGCGCGCGGGTGGAACCGCGCGACTTTATGCGGGGCCGGTCGAGATCGTTGCGACACGGCGCAGCGGCGAGGTCACGGCGGCGCTCGACGCGCTGCGCACCGCGACCAGGGGGGGGCTGCACGCGGCCGGGTTCCTGAGTTACGACGCGGGCCACGCGCTCGAGCCGCGTTTGCCAGCGCGGGAGGGCGACGGTCTGCCGCTGCTCTGGTTCGGGCTGTTCCGCGATTTCGCCGAGGTCGATGCGGGCGCATTGCTTCCCGACCCCGCGGGCGGCTGGCTCGGCGCGCTTGTCCCCGCGATCGACCGTACTGCCTACGACGCGCGCCTTGCCGAAGTTCAGGCGCTGATCGCGGCGGGCGACATCTATCAGGCGAACCTCACCTTCCAGGCCTCGGTCGCGATCGCGGGCGATCCGTTCGCGCTTTACGCCGGCCTCAGGGTGCGCGCGAAGGCGGGCTGTGGCGCGATCGTTTGGACCGGCCGCGACCGTTTGCTGTCGCTGTCGCCCGAGCTGTTCTTCGAGTTCGACGAAGGGCGCATCACGACGCGCCCGATGAAAGGGACGGCGCTGCGCGATCCCGATGCACAAACCGACGCGGCGGCGGCAAAGCGCCTCGCCGAGGACGAAAAGCAGCGCGCCGAGAATCTGATGATCGTCGACCTGCTCAGGAACGATCTCTCCAAAGTCGCCACGCCCGGCAGCGTCGAGACGCCCGAGCTGTTCGCGGTGGAAAGCTATCCGACTGTCCACCAGATGACCTCGACCGTCACCGCGACGCTGGCCGACGGCAAGGACGCGCTCGACGTGCTCGCGGCGCTGTTTCCGTGCGGGTCGATCACCGGTGCGCCCAAGCTGCGCGCGATGGAAGTGATCGACGCGGTCGAGAGCGCTCCGCGCGGCGCCTATACCGGCGCGATCGGGCGCATCGACGCAGGAGCGGCGGGCGCGGCGTTCAACGTCGCGATCCGCACGCTCCATCTCGCGGCGAACGGTGCGCACGCGACGATGGGCCTCGGTTCTGGAATCGTCGCCGATTCGAAGGGCGACGACGAATGGGTCGAATGCCTTGGCAAGGGCGATTTCGTCGCGTCACCCGCGCGCTTCGATCTGATCGAGACGATGGCGTTCGATCCGCACGCAGGCGTCGCGCGGCTCGAGGCGCACCTCGCGCGGATGAAGGCGAGCGCCGAGGCGCTGGGCTTCGCGTTCGACCGCCACGCGGCGAGGAACGAGCTTCAGGCGGCGACCTTCCGTCTGCGCGAACCCGCGAAGGTCCGGCTGCTGCTGTCGTGCAAGGGCGCGATGGCGATCGAGACGCGCGCGCTTCCGCCGCAGCCCGCCGACGCGGTGCTCGTCGCGCTCGCGCCGCTGCCGGTCTCGCCGCCGGATTTTCGTTTGCGCCACAAGACCAGCGACCGCGCCTTTTACGACGACGCGCGCCATGCGGGCCATGCGTTCGAGGTGATCTTCGAGGACGCGTCGGGCCGCGTCACCGAAGGCAGCTTCACCCATGTCTTCATCGAACGCGACGGGACGTTGTTGACGCCGCCGCTGTCGCTCGGCCTTCTCCCCGGTATCCTTCGCGCCGAACTGATCGCCGAAGGGTGCGCAAGCGAGGCCGACCTCACCGTTGCCGACCTCGCGCACGGATTCCTGATCGGCAACGCGGTGCGCGGCCTGTTGCCCGCACGACTGCTTCGATTATAGCCCGCGCCGACATGCCGCAACTTTCCGCCGCGATCCAACGCATCGAGCCGTCGGCGACGCTCGCGATGAGCGCGCGCGTTTCGGTGCTGAAGCGCGAAGGCGTCGACGTCATCGGGCTGTCGGCCGGCGAACCCGATTTCGATACGCCCGATTTCGTCAAGGACGCGGCGATCGCGGCGATCCGCGCCGGAAAGACCAAATATACCGAAGTAGACGGGACGCCCGAGCTGAAAGCCGCCGTCGCCGCCAAGTTCGCGCGCGACAACGGCCTGACCTATGCCGCGAACCAGATCAGCGTGAATTCGGGCGGCAAGCACACCCTGTTCAACGCATTCGTCGCGACCGTCGGGCCGGGCGACGAAGTGATCATCCCCGCCCCCTATTGGGTTAGCTATCCCGACATCGTGAACTTCGCCGACGGCACACCCGTCATCCTGCCCGCCGGCGCGAACCAGCTCTACAAGATCCTTCCCGAACAGCTCGACGCCGCGATCACGCCCGCCACGAAATGGGTGCTGATCAATTCGCCGTCGAACCCGACCGGCGCCGCCTATTCGGCCGACGAGCTGAAGGCGCTGGGCGACGTGATCCGCCGCCACCCGCACGTCATGGTCGTCACCGACGATATGTACGAGCATATCTGGTACGCCGAAACGCCCTTCGCGACGATCGCACAGGTTTGCCCGGACCTCTATGATCGCGTCCTCACCGTTAACGGCTGCTCGAAGGCCTATGCGATGACCGGCTGGCGGATCGGCTATGCGGGCGGGCCGGCATGGCTGATCGGCGCGATGGCGAAGCTCCAGTCGCAATCGACCTCGAACCCCAGCTCGATCTCGCAGGCCGCGGCAGTTGCGGGCCTGAACGGCGATCAGTCATTCCTGATCGAGCGTAACGCCGCATTCCGCCGACGCCGCGACCTCGTCGTCGGCATGCTGAACAAAGCGCCTGGCCTTCATTGCCCCACGCCCGAAGGCGCGTTTTACGTCTATCCCGACGCGACCGGCTGCATGGGGAAGACGTCTCCGCACGGAAAGCGGATGGAAAGCGACGCCGACCTAATCGGATATTTCCTCGACGAAGCGAAGGTCGCTGCGGTTCACGGCGCCGCCTTCGGCCTCAGCCCCGCCTTCCGCGTCTCCTACGCGACGTCGGAGGACGTGCTGACCGAGGCATGCACGCGAATTCAGGCCGCCTGCGCCGCGCTTTCCTGAACGCAAGGCAATCTCCGCGTTCAGCTTGGGTGAAACCATCGCGGCGCACCTTACGTAGCTCAAGGCGAACGATAAGGACGAAGGCGATGATGAGCCTCATGAAGAACGATTTCCTTCAGCGCTTCCTCGGCGGCTTCGCTGTTGGCGCGATCGCGCTGCTCGCGATGCAGCCGGGGCTGTCGCTGTGAGAATGTCACGCCTCACCACCGCCGCGCTTTCGCTCACCGCCGCCTTCGGCGTTACTGCGATGATGACGGGCGGCTTCGCGCAAGCGGCCGAACGCACCGTGCTCGCACCGATGCCGAAAGCGGACGTCGCGCCTTCGGGCCACCGCGCCACCGCCGTGCTCGCGGGCGGGTGCTTCTGGGGCATGGAGGCGGTGTTCAGCCATCTGAAGGGCGTGACCTCGGTCGTTTCGGGCTATGCCGGCGGCCGCGCCGCCGACACGAACTACGACACCGTGAGCACCGAGACGACGCGCCACGCCGAGGCGGTCCGGATCACCTACGATCCTGCGGTCATCAGCTATGCAA
>JACDGO010000330.1 GCA_013821585.1 Sphingomonadaceae bacterium | reverse complement strand
GGGGCCACCCGCGCTGCATTCCAGCGGCGTGGGCCAGCTCAAGCACATGCTTCGATCAAGCGCCATCCGCCAAAGCCAGACTCAATCGACGAGTTGCCGCCATAAACATGCATTGTTCGAGGTGGCCTTAAGAGATACATCGGGAAGACCGTGGAGATCGCTGGTCAGCTTGACGAATGTTCGGGCTGGGAATGCTCGCTCTGCCCGGAAAAGATGACGGCGAGGCGACGCGACCAGAAGCAGTGTTTGGCGCTTGAGTGTCGGCCGCTGATACCTGGGACGGGGTTTGGCTCGGAAGAGCAAGAAGGCGTGTTCCGCTTTTCCGATGTGATTTTGAAGGCAAAATTCGATCCTTCCTGCTGTAACGAGCCGTGCGTAGATCGCCAAACGGTGCTCAGCGATGCTCAGGTTGTTTCTGTCGGCAGGCGGCGTGCTAGCCGGTCAGGGTTATGGTTAGGGGAAACACACAGTCTCACCGACATGGCTGAGCCAGTTGCCGGTGAATTGAAGATGGCTGCGTACGCCTCCGGATTTCCAAAGGCGCCACCAATCAAAGCCTTCGCCGTTCAAGGGGATCAAGTGGCCGTCGTCTGCTGGTCGCCGTTCGGAATAGAACCGCGTGGCCTACCACGATGGAGGGTGCGTTATACGCACGAAGCAATAGCGACATTTTCCAGTGTACAAGATTTCGGAAGCTGGCGGATCGGTGGGTCGCACAGGCAGCTGGCTGAGACATCATAAGCCGCCGCTCGCGAGGCTGATTCCACAGGCGAATGACCGGAGCTCGGGGAACCTCGTTACCGCCACGTGCGATGGCAATTGCGGCGTTGAATCCCGTTAGCGTTCGCTCAAGATCGACGAGAGCGGCAGCTTCTGCTTAGCGTGCGCTGGTACAGTGGCTTCGTCGGTGGGGTGGCCTACAACGAGCAGTAGGTACGGTTTTTCGTGATCGGGACGCCCGAGCGCTTCGTTGAGGAAGCCCATCGGGTTGGGCGTGTGGGTTAGCGTTGCCAGACCCGCCTCGTGCAGCGCCGCAATCAGCATGCCAGTGGCGATGCCGACGGATTCGGTAGCGTAATAATGTTTAATGCGCCGGCCTGCAGCATCTTCGCCGTGACGCTGTGCGAAGACTGCGATCAGCCAGGGTGCGGTCTCGAGAAAGGGTTTGTTGGGATCGGTGCCGATGGGACCGAGTGCTTCGAGCCATTCTGTGCCGGCGCGGCCTGCATAGAAGGCGCGTTCCTCGGCCTCCGCAGCGTCCCGCAACTCGCGGCGCAGTGGACCTGGGCCAATCAAGACGAAGCGCCAGGGCTGTTGATTGGCACCGCTCGGTGCGGTCGCGGCTGCGGCGATGCAGCGCTCGACCACAGCGCGCGGTACGAGACGTGGGCTGAACTCGCGTACACTATGCCTGCGCTTCATCCGCGCGAGGGCGGTGTCGGCGGCGGCGAGCATTTCGTCGTCGCTCATGTTGGATCGGTCTGGCAGCGGCACGGGGCGATAAGATGACGACATAGCCGATGATTATCGGAACGGGCGGTGCTTGTCGCGCGCGGCTCATCTTTGGCCCAAGGGCTTTCTCCTTTCCCCCAGCGGTGGTGACGCTGGTCTAGCACAGCGCCTTGGACGTTAGGCTGCTTTACCGGGCCTCAGGATCGCCAGCGCTCGACCATTCGGCCATAGCGTCGCGATAGCCGAACGCATCGGCGCAAACCGCGCCAAAATGCTGACCGAGGAACGTCACGATGGTGACCATGTCAGTGGCCACCGAGCGATCGACACCGAAAAGATCGGCGATCGGGAAGTGGCCCCATTCATCGCCGTTCCACCAGGCCAGCAGGAAATTCGCGGCGCGCGCGGCCTGCCCGGTATCAGAAGTAGTCTAACACATAAATCGACGATTCAACCAAAAATAGCGAGAATCCTAACACGTATTCTAACACGTACCACAAAAAAGCTAATAATTATCGTTTAATATCAGTAGGATAATTTCACAGCTTTTTGTCTCATAACCTGAAGGTCGCAGGTTCAAATCCTGCTCCCGCAACCAACGCAATCAGCCGCCTTCGGGGCGGTTTTATTGTACCCATCGCGGATGCGCCCCCCGCTGGCGTGATGTGCGTGAAACTCCTAGCGTCGCGGCATGAATGATTTCGAAACGATCCGCTACGAGGTCTTGGACTCCATCGCCACGCTCACCCTGCATCGCCCAGAGCGGATGAACGCGTTCACGCCTGCGCTGATGCGCGAGATGATCGCGGCGTTCGATCTCGCCGATGCCGACGACGCGGTGCGCGCGGTGATCGTGACGGGCGAGGGACGGGCGTTCTGCGCGGGCGCGGACCTCGCGAGCGGCGGCGCGACGTTCGATTACGCCGCGCGTACCGAAGATCCGGGGATCAGGGACAGCGGCGGGCGGCTTGCACTGCGCATCTTCGGCGCGAAAAAGCCGGTGATCGGCGCGATCAACGGCGCTGCGGTCGGCATCGGCGCGACTATGACGCTGCCAATGGACTTCAGGCTGGCGAGCGACGGGGCGCGCTTCGGCTTTGTCTTCACGCGGCGCGGGATCGTTCCGGAGGCGGCGTCGAGCTGGTTCCTGCCGCGCCTCGTCGGGATCAGCCGCGCGCTCGACTGGTGCTATTCGGGACGCGTATTCGGCGCGGACGAGGCGCTGGCCGGCGGGCTGGTGCGGAGCATCCATTCGGCGGAGGATCTGTTGCCCGCCGCGCGCGCGCTCGCGCATGAGCTGACAGCGGAAAGCGCACCCGTCTCGGTTGCGCTGACGCGCGCGTCGATGTGGCGGATGATGGGCGCGCCGCATCCGATGGACGCGCACCGGCTCGACAGCCGGATGATCTGGTCGCGGGGCGCAAGCAATGACGCGAAGGAGGGTATCGCCGCCTTCCTCGAAAAGCGCCACGCGGCGTTTTCGGATCTGGTGTCAAAGGGTTTGCCGGAGTTCCCCCCTTGGCTCGACGAGGTGGAATGGTGAGAGGGAAGTGCTAAGTCCGGTCAGGAATTCCCTGCCGCAAGCGCCCGGCTCAACGTCTCCACGTCGTACAAGGATCGGCCTTCGTCGCGGTGCAGAAGCGACGCCCAGCGCGGGACGCCGGCTCGCCAAGCGGCGATGCGCAACGCGACGGTGCGGTCGCGGCGGTCCATCGCCTGCTCGATCGCGAGCAGCTCGAAATCGGCATTGCGTATTGCTTGCCGATCGGCGGCAAGATCGCGCGGTGCGAACCGCTCGTCGATCCGGCCAAGCGCCGAGCGAGTCGCGGAAAGGAGCAGCCGCGCCGCCGGGCCATCGCCTCGCCGCCAGCTTTCACCGGCGGCGGCAGCAGCGCGCCGCGCATCGTTGAGCGCGCCGGCGAGGCGGATCGGCTCGGTCGCGCCAGCGGGACATGTGCCGTTACCCAGCGACCGGAGATAGAGCGCAAGATCGTCGAGGATCGTGGACGGCGGCGCGGGTCCGTCGAACTCCTCGACGATCAGCCCACGGATGAAGGTCTCGAGCGCGCGCGCCTGCGGATCGCGCGAGATTTTTCCGGCCTGGCCGAGATCGGGGATCGGCCGCGGATCGAACTGCCCGTTGCCGCGATGCGAGCTCATCAGCGACGAG
>JACDGO010000329.1 GCA_013821585.1 Sphingomonadaceae bacterium | reverse complement strand
CGATGTCGACGCCGCCGTCGCCGCCGCGCGCCGTGCTTTCAAGACCTTCTCGCAAACTTCGGTCGCCGAACGCGTCGCGCTGCTCGGCCGCATCGCGGAGGAGTACAAGAAGCGCGTTCCCGATCTCGGCCGCTCGATGGCGGAGGAGATGGGCGCACCGGTCTCGTTCGCCTCGACCGCGCAGGCGATGGCGGGCCTACAGCATTATGCCATCGCCGCGCGTGCGCTCCAGAATTTCACGTTCGAGGAAACACTCGGCAACGCGCGCGTCGTGCACGAGCCGATCGGCGTCGTCGGCATGATCACGCCTTGGAACTGGCCGCTGAACCAGATCGCGCTGAAGGTCGCGCCCGCGCTCGCCGCCGGGAACACGATGGTTCTCAAGCCGTCCGAGGAATGCCCGGGCAACGCGCACATTCTTGCCGAAATCATGGATGCCGCGGGCGTTCCCGCAGGCGTCTTCAATCTCGTTCAGGGCGACGGGCCGACGACGGGTAACGCGATCTCCGCCCACCCCGACATCGACATGGTCAGCTTCACCGGCTCGACCCGCGCGGGCATTCTCATCGCCAAGGCGGCGGCGGACACCGTCAAGCGCGTCCATACCGAACTCGGCGGCAAGGCGGCGAACGTAGTGCTCCCCGACGCCGATTTCGCCGCCGTGCTGCCGCCAACCGTCCAGGGCGTGCTCGCCAATTCGGGGCAGAGCTGCATCGCGCCGACGCGCATCCTCGTAGAAAAAAAGCGCGAAGCCGAGGCTGTCGGCGTCGTCAAGGCGATCATGGACTCGGCGCCGGTCGGCGACCCGCTGACCGAAGGAGCGCATATTGGCCCGGTTGTGAACAAGGCGCAATACGACAGGATACAGGGGCTCATCCAGTCGGCGATCGACGAAGGTGCGACGCTCGAAACGGGCGGACCCGGCCTGCCGCCCGAAATGAACCGGGGCTTCTACGTCCGCCCAACGCTGTTCTCAGGCGTTACGGCCGACATGCGCATCGCCAACGAGGAAATTTTCGGTCCGGTTGCAACGCTGATGACCTACGACACCCTCGACGAGGCGGTCGATCTGGCGAACGCGACGCCCTATGGCCTTTCCGCGACGATCTCGGGCGATCCAGCTAAGGCCGCCGAAATCGCGCCGCGTCTCCGCGCGGGCCTCGTCACGATCAACACCTGGGGTCCCGACGGACAGGCACCCTTCGGTGGCTACAAACAATCGGGCAACGGCCGCGAGGGCGGGGTGTTCGGGCTCAAGGAGTTCATGGAAGTGAAGACCGTGGTGGGAGCGCCGGCTTAGCCGACTCGCGCGAACAGAACCGCGCGCCGTTCGGGATCCGCCGCGATCAGCTTCACATGAAGCCCATCGCCCGGTTCCACGCCATGCGTCTCAACCCGCGCAGCGACAGGGCGGTCGCGCAACTGAATGCGGACGCCGCGTTCGTCGACATCGGTGACGACCGCGGCGAAGACCTCGCCCTCGCTGCTGTGGAGCATCACTGCTTCGGCGAGGTCGATCACCGCACGCCCGATTCTGCCGCCCATTGCATCGGCGCGGGCCATGACCGGCGGCAGCCGCTCGAACGCTTGCGCGACGACATCGGAAACCGGCTGACCGTTGGCGATCGCCAGCGCCGCGCGCACGACATAGCGGTCGGCAAGACGGCGCAGCGGCGCGGTCGCATGCGCATAGGTCGCCGCCATCGCCGCGTGCCAAGGAACGGCCCCCTCGCGATAGGGCACATATGATGCCCCTGTTCCAGCGCGCCGCACGGCCAGCACAAACGCCGCTTGCCGCGCATCGGCGACGTCGAGTGTTCTTTCGAGCTGCGCGAGCGTCATTTCGGCGGGCCAATTCAGCCCCAGTGCGCGCGCGGTGAAGCGCAGCCGCTGGACCGCGCGTGCATCAGGCGGGGCCATCACTCGGAACAGGCCGGTCCCGTGCGCTTGTAGCGCGTCGGCGATCGCAAGATTAGTCGCCAGCGAAAGCGCGGCGTTGCGCTCCTCGGACAGCAGGCGCGGACGAAGCGCCAGCTCGTAACCCCCTTCGATAGCCGCGACCTCTTGTTCGGGCGCGTCGACACGCGACGCGCCTCGCGCATTCTCAGCCGCCTCGATGCGGTCGGCGAACTCGGCAAAGCCCACCGGCAGGTCCGCGTCGCGCGCGCTTTCATAAGCGAGCTTGGCGGTGCTTCGGACAATTGCGCGCTCGGCGCCATCGAGGCGCACGCCGCCGTCAGGCGCCACCCGGATGGAGAAGATGACGGCTGGGCGCGGGCTGTTCGGGAGCAGGCTCGCGGCGTCCTCGCTCAGCACCGGCGGATAGAGCCCGGCCCGACCATCGGGCAGATATTGCGTCTCACCGCGCACCCAGGCTTCCATATCGACCGCGTCGCCGTCGTCAACGAACCACGCGACGTCCGCGATGGCGTAATGCAGCAACAGATCGTTGCCGGCGCGCTCGATCGTGAACGCTTGATCGAGGTCCGTCGAACTCGCCGGATCGAGCGTGACGAAGGGCCAGCGCGTGCGGTCGACATGCCGCGTCGGCGCGCGCTTCGCAGCGACCTCTGCGGCGGCCAAAACAGAGGTGGGAAATGAGCCGGGCACCTCGAATTCACTGCGAATTGCGACAAGGCCGCGCGTGAGCGCGCCATCGGGATCGACAATTGCCTTCACGCGCACTCGAGTAGCGCGACGCGCGAGCCACGCCTACCCGCCCCTTCCCGCGAGCCTTGTTGACTTGCTAGAGGGCGGCCATGCCTTCTTCCATTCTCCGCGCCGGCGGTCGCATCCTCGTCGATCAGCTTGTCCTCCAGGGTTGCGACCGCATCTTCACTGTGCCGGGCGAAAGCTTCCTCGCGGTGCTCGACGCGCTGCACGACACGCCGCAAATTCAGACGGTGGTATGCCGTCAGGAAGGCGGCGTCGGCTTCATGGCATGCGCCGACGGGACGATAACCGGGCGGCCCGGCATCGCTTTCGTCACGCGCGGACCGGGGGCGACCAACGCCAGCATCGGCGTCCATGTCGCCTGCCAAGATTCGCAGCCGATGATCCTGTTCGTCGGCGACGTCGCGCGCGGCGACCGCGACCGCGAGGGCTTCCAGGAGGTCGACTTCCAGGCGATGTTCGCGCCGCTTTGCAAATGGGCGGGGCGCATCGACGACGCACGGCGCATCCCCGAATATGTCGCGCGCGCCTATGCGGTCGCGATGTCGGGGCGGCCGGGGCCGGTCGTCCTCGCGCTCCCCGAGGACATGCTGCGCGACAGCGCCGAGACGCGCGACCGGCCGCGCGTCGAACCTCCCGAGCAAGACCCCGATGGCGCGGCGATGGAAACGATGTTCGCGATGCTGAAGGACGCGTGCGCGCCCGTCGCCGTCGTCGGCGGTGCTGGCTGGAACGCGGGCGCCGCGCATTATTTCTCGATGTTCGCGGGTAGGCTTGGCATTCCGGTCGCGAGCGCGTTCCGGCGGCAGGACGCGATCGACAACGCCTCGCCGGTATGGGCCGGTAACCTCGGCTACGGCCCGAACCCGAAGCTGGTCGAACGGATCAAGGCGGCGGACCTGATCATCGCGGTCGGCGCCCGGCTCGGCGAGGCGACGACCGACGGCTAC
>JACDGO010000328.1 GCA_013821585.1 Sphingomonadaceae bacterium | reverse complement strand
CCGCAGGCCAGCCTTCGTAGTGCGGGCTTTGCCAGAAGGTGTCCGGATCGGTTTCCTTGAGCATTTCGACGGTGTCGAGATCGATCGCGATACCGAACGACGTCTGCTCCTCATGTCCGGTGTAGAGAAACGCACGCCCGTTCGAGGCGACCTTGACCGCGGGCTTGCCATAGCTTGTCGCCAGCACGGTATCGGGTAGCGACAGCGCATAGGCGACGGCTTCGTCCCAGCTCCGCATCACTTGAGCGCCGCGACGACATCGGCGGTGAATTTCGCGATGTCGAAGCTGGCACCGGCCGGGTCTTCGCCGCGGCGGACGATGACGATCTTCCGGCTCGGGACGATCACGACATATTGCCCGCGATTGCCGATCGCGGCGAAGGTGTCGGCGGGTACGCCGGGAGACTTATTGATCAGCCAGAACGTCGCGCCATAACCGAACGCGCCGTCGGGCTGTGGACCGGACGGAGAGGTGACGTATTTCACCCAGCCTTCGGGAAGGATGCGTTGGCCGTTCCAAACCCCGTCGTCGAGATAGAGCAGCCCGAAGCGCGCGAGGTCGCGCGCGGTCGACCAGACCTGCGACGACAGGACGTAATTCCCCTGCCAGTCGGTTTCGGCGATCGTGCGAGTCATGCCGATCCTGTCGAACAGCGCGCGCTTTGGAAAACCGGCATAAAGCGGATCACCAAGCGACGCACGCAGCGCGCGGACGGCGAGCAGGATGTCGTCGTTGGCATAGCGAAAGCGCGTGCCAGGCGACGCGTCGAGCGGCCAGCCGGTTGCCTGCTCGGTGACGGCGGTGCCGCCAAAATAGATCGCATCAGTGCGGTTGCCCGCCGTTTCGCTGTGCAGACCGCTCGCCATGCGCATGAGATTGTCGAGCTTGATCGCCATGCGCGGATCGCCCGGTGCTTGCCATTCCGGAACGGGGGCGGGCTTGGCAGGGTCGACTCCGGCGATCCCGACCAATGTTCCCGACAGGCTCTTGGCGACCGACCAGGTGCGTTGCGCGGTATGGAAATCGAAACCGTCACGGTATTGTTCGGCGACGATTTGACCGTTCCTAACGACGACAACCGCCGTCGTCTGGCTGTCGCGTCCATAGGTTGTTGCGTCGAATGCTTTCACCGTCACCGGCCGCAATGTCTTGGCGGGCTGGAGCGCGGCAACATCGCCCATCGGCCAACTGTGACCATCGGTCGCCTCCGGCCCTTTTGGCGCTGCGATGAAGTTGAGCACGGGCGTCATGACCGGCCGCCCGATCGGCTCGGTCACGCATCCTTGCTCCCAGCGCCAGATCGCGAATCGCGGCGGCAGTGCTTTGTCGAACGGCACGGCGACCGATCCCGCATAGCCGTTGTGCGTAACGGTTGCGGCGAGTTCCGGCACGATCTGGTCGAGTTCCGGATAGATGCCCTTCAGTTCCAGCGCTTCGGCCTCGGCCTGGGTCCGGTGGCCATTGAAGATCGCGCCGCACAGGGTGAGCGCCTTGTATCCCGCGGCAAGCGCGCGGGTATAAGGCGCGGGCTCCGCCGCCGCCGGCGCCGTGACGGTCAGCAGAGCGAGCGCCGCGCTAATCCCGCTTCGCATCCCGCAACCCCTCCCAATAGGCCAGCCGCTCGGCGATCTTCGCTTCGAACCCGCGATCGACTGGCGCGTAGTATCTCTGCGGGGTCATTTCGTCGGGCCAGTAATTGTCGCCCGAAAACCCTTCCGCGCTGTCATGATCATAGGCATAGCCCTTGCCATAGCCGAGCGTCTTCATCAGCTTGGTTGGCGCGTTGACGATGTTCATCGGCGGCATCAGCGACCCGGTGTCGCGCGCCGCCTTCCACGCGCCTTTCTGCGCGCCATAAGCCGCGTTCGATTTGGGCGCGGTCGCGAGATAGAGGCACGCCTGGACGATCGCGAGTTCGCCTTCGGGCGAGCCGAGGAAGTCGTAGGCGTCCTTGGCGGCGAGGCATTGGACGAGCGCCTGCGGATCGGCGAGGCCGATGTCCTCACTCGCGAAGCGAACCATCCGGCGCAAAACATAGAGCGGCTCCTCGCCCGCGACGAGCATCCGCGCGAGCCAGTAGAGCGCCGCCTGAGGGTCCGATCCGCGCAGCGACTTATGGAGCGCCGAGATGAGGTTATAGTGCCCCTCGCGGTCCTTGTCGTAGACCGGCATCCGCCTGTGCAGCAGCGCGGCGAGCGCTTCGGGATCGAGCGGCTCGCCAATCTCGACCGAAAACAGCGTCTCGGCCTGGTTGAGCAAAAAGCGTCCGTCGCCGTCGGCGCTGGCGATCAGCGCGGTGCGCGCATCGGCGATGAGGGGGAGGGCGCGATTCTCGGCGGCCTCGGCGCGCGTCAGCAACTCCTCCAGCGCCTCGGCGTCTAGGCGGTGAAGGACGAGCACTTGCGCGCGGCTGAGCAGCGCGGCGTTCAATTCGAAGCTAGGGTTCTCGGTCGTCGCGCCGACGAGGGTGATCGTCCCGTCCTCGACGTAAGGGAGGAACCCGTCCTGTTGCGCGCGATTGAAGCGGTGAATCTCGTCGACGAACAGCAGGGTGCGCTGGCCGAGTTTCGCGGCGTCGCGGGCGGCGGCGAAGACGCGTTTGAGATCGGCGACGCCCGAGAACACCGCCGAGATATTCTCGAAGCGCATTCCCGTCGCGTCGGCGAGCAGTCGGGCGACCGTCGTCTTGCCGGTGCCGGGCGGACCCCACAATATCATCGACGCGAGCTTGCCCGCCGCGACCATGCGCCCGATGGCGCCGTCGGAGCCGGTCAGATGCGCTTGCCCGACGACCTCTTCGAGCGTCGCGGGACGCAGACGGTCGGCGAGCGGCGCGGGCGGGGGAGCGGCGGCGAAGAGGTCGGCCATCGCGAGCAAGGATACAAAGGACAAGCATATCGCGCATCCCCCTTGTTTATTTTCAAGATATATCTTAGATGTGTTTCGACTCGCTAACGAGAGGATTTTGCGTGTTTGGAATGTACGGAAGGCGTGGCTGCGGGCCGCGCAGCTATTATGCGGTGTGGGGTCATCATGGCCGTCACGGCGGATTCGGGCGCGGCATGGGCCGCGGTGACGGCGGCGGGCGACGGCGGGTGTTCGACGGAGGCGAGCTAAAGCTCGTCCTCCTCAAGCTGATCGAGGAGCAGGCGCGTCACGGCTACGATCTGATCCGCGACATCGAGGAGCGCACCGGAGGCGCCTATGCGCCGAGCCCCGGCGTCATCTATCCGACGTTGACCCTGCTCGACGACATGGGCCTGATCGCCGAGGAGAAGAGCGAAGGCGCCAAGAAGCTGTTCGCGATCACCGACGCGGGTAAGGCGATGCTCGCCGCGAAGGCCGTGGAGGTCGAGGCGCTGTTCGCCCGGCTCGCCGAACTCGGAGAGGCGCGCGCCAAGACCGACGGGGCGCCCATCAGGCGGGCGATGGGAAACCTGCGCGCGGTTCTCCAGAACCGTCTTTCGGCCGATGACGTGACCGGCGATACGCTGCATGACGTCGCGGCGCTGCTCGATGAGGCCGCGCGAAAGATCGAGCGGCTCTAGTGTCCCGAATCTGAAGTTCGCTTTCATTTGGACTCAATTGTCGACCATTCTTTCCTGACGGCAGGGAGGAAGGAAATGGCTGATCGTCG
>JACDGO010000327.1 GCA_013821585.1 Sphingomonadaceae bacterium | reverse complement strand
GACTTCGAGCACACTATCCGATCCGCCACCGCGTTCCTGTACGCCGCATCCGCCATGATGCTCATTCGCCGTCTAGCTCGTTACGCATGAGATTCGAAACGGACTCTAAGCAGCTAGAAGTCATGACGTTCCTTCACGAGCATATCTTTGACCCGATCCTGGCTTCACCAATCGCGAGCGAGGCACTCAAGCAGGGCATTCGCTACACCGTCATGCGGCTTGAACAGCGGGACGCGGCTGGCATGGTCCACTATTTTTGGTCTGCCATCATCGGGACCGAAAGGAGTATTGGGTTTGCCGCGAAGATGAAGGTGGAAGGCTTTACGCGGTTCGAAGAAGTGCTTGAGGACTTTCGGTTACGCTTCGATGATCGGTTTTTGCGGCGGCCGTAGCGAAGGCCGGAGCTCGATCACCGAAAAGCGTCCGCATGCTTATGGATGTGGCCTAACGAGTCACAGCCGAGCGCAGACCTCCGAGCCCAAACATCTGAGATTGGGCGGAAGGCGGGCATTGGAAGCCTGCATCCGACGTTCAATGTGGGCGGGAGGATAGCCGTTCGGGGCTTTTGTTTTGGGAATAGGAAACACAAACGGCACATTTCAAACAAAGAGCGGCATATCCGGCAAATTTAATTCATTTGAGTTTCTAACAGGGGTTACCGGGGAAGGATCAATTGTGGCTGGATTTTCGCAAAGTCTTGCGACATTCTCGGGGCGGAACGACACTGCTAGTTCTAGTTTGTTCGGGGTCGATAGCACTAGCGTCGCTTACGGCCTCAATGGAACAATAGTAGGCGCGTCGGCCCCATTGGCCGGAAAAGGGTTGTCATTCGGCGCGACATCAGGTTTCAGCAATACCGAAATATATTCCATGACCTGTCCTAAATGATTGAATGGTGGAGATAGAGATGCATAGTAGGAACGTCGCACCTGTTACTCTAGCTGCTTTACTGACCTGTAGCTGCGGCCCGCAAGCGGTTCTTTCGCCGGATACCAGTATCGATGGATGCTATAAGGTTGGGCCAATTACGCTAACTCTATCCGGCGAGTCTGCTAAAGTTGACGGATTAGAGATAGCTAAATTCCACCGAGGTGTAAATCAAGCAGGATCATTTATAAAATTTAAGCCAGGTCTTCACATTATGCAGAAAAAACAATCTACTAGTCTGGAGTTGGACAATGAATTCCCTACTAGCTATATCTCGATAATCGAGGAATCCGGACGACCTACCATTCTATTTCCCACGACGCCAATTGGCCTTTTCCATGCCGAAAGAATGAACTGTAAGGCCAGTTAGAGAGGCATTAGAATTCCGGGGCGCTAACCGATTTTGAGGCGGCGCGGACGTTCTACTCTGCAAACGCTCTTAACCTCTGCCAGCCGTTGTGGTCACAATCGCTTCAAGTCCAGCCGATCACTATACCCCAGTCGCGGAAGATCAGGGTTCGGCGTGCGGCGGGGTCGAATCGCCCTCGCCGAGCGCACGCTGCATATAGAGCGTGTCGCGCCAGCGACCGAACTTGCGGCCGACGCTTCGCATCCGGCCCGTCTCGACGAAGCCCGCGCGTGCGTGAAGCGCGACCGAGGCGGGCGCCGCGTCGCCGATCACCGCGAGCATCTGGCGAAAGCCCGCAGCGATGCTCGCTTCCATCAACGCGCCGAGCAGCACGGAGCCGATTCCCTGGCCGAGGCGATCGGGATGGACGTAGATGCTGTTCTCGCAGGTCGTGGCATAGGCCGGACGATCGCGAAACTGCGCGGCATAGGCATAGGCAGCAACCGTGCCTTCGATCTCCGCGACGAAGAAGACCGGGATCGCGGCGATCTTGCCGCGCATCGAGTCGGCAGGCGGCGGATCGGTGTCGAACGAGGCTGTGCCGTGGCGGACATGGTGCGCGTAAATGTCCGCGATCGCCTGCGCGTCACCGTCGGTCGCGGGGCGGATCGTCAACATCGCGGCGACGATGCGAATTCGGCGAGCGCCTGCCAAGCCCGCGCCTTCGCCGCGAAAGGTGTGGTCAACGCAGGGCTGCTCGAAGGCAGGTCGATCAATGTCAGCCCGGTTTCACCGAACACGCTTCGGCCGACTCGTGCGGCGGTCTTGCCGTTGAATGCGATCGCGCGGAGTTCGGGGAGCGTCGCGACGAGCGCCGCAAGGTCGTTCGCGCGCGCGTCGCGTATCGCGCCGTCGAGGCTCCCGGCGCGCAGCGCTTCGCCGACCGTGTCCCAAAGTCCGACGCCGTGCGCGAGAAGCGCCGGCAGTCGCGCCTCATAGGCGAGGCTTGCGAGATCGAGGCTCAACACGCCGCCGACAAGCCGCCAGAACTGGTTTTGCGGATGGGCGTAGTAACGCGCGGCGGCGAGCGAGGCTTCGCCAGGCAGGCTGCCGAGGACCAGCACGCAAGTGCGCGCATTGACGACCGGCGCGAAGCAGCGCTTGGAGAGACTCATATCGCGCGGATGACGTTGCGCTTGGGGCGATGCAAGCGAGTGTTGCTTGCCGGCCGGCATCGCCATGCTAGTCAGACGAACATGACGGTTGCCCCCAATACGCTCTCGCTGATCGGCAACACGCCGCTGGTGCGCCTGAAGGGGCCAAGCGAAGCGACCTGTTGCGACATTTACGGCAAATGCGAGTTCGCCAATCCCGGCGCGTCGGTGAAGGACCGCGCGGCGCTGTGGATCGTCGAGGAAGCGGAAGCCGCGGGCACTCTCCAGCCCGGCGGAACGGTGGTCGAGGGGACGGCGGGGAACACCGGCATCGGCCTCGCGCTCGTGTGCAACGCGAAGGGCTACAGGACGATCATCGTCATGCCCGAGACGCAAAGCCGCGAGAAGATGGACACGCTGCGCGCGCTCGGCGCCGAACTCGTGCTCGTGCCCGCCGCGCCCTATTCGTCGCCGTGCCATTTCGTTCACACCTCACGCCGCATTGCCGAGGAGACGGCGAATGCATTGTGGGCGAACCAGTTCGACAATGTCGCAAACCGAAAGGCGCATATTCACGGCACCGCTGAGGAAATCTGGGCTCAGACCGATGGGCGCATCGACGGCTTTGTCTGCTCGGTCGGGACGGGTGGCACGCTCGCCGGGGTCGGCATGGGGCTGAAGGCGAAAGACGAAAAAGTGACGATCGCGCTCGCCGATCCGCACGGCGCTGCGCTCTACAATTATTACGCGCACGGCGAGCTCAAGTCCGAAGGCTCCTCGGTCGCCGAGGGGATCGGCCAGGGCCGGATCACCGGCAACCTCGAAGGCGCGCCGATCGACACGCAATACCGCATCTCGGACGAAGAGGGACTGGAGCAGGTCGCGGCGCTCCTGCGCGACGAGGGGCTGTGCCTCGGTCTGTCGTCGGGGATCAACGTCGCGGGCGCTTGTGCGCTCGCGCGCGATCTCGGGCCGGGCAAGACGGTGGCGACGATATTGTGCGACACCGGCTTTCGTTATCTCTCGACGCTCTACAACGCCGAATGGCTGCGTTCGAAAGGGCTGCCGGTTCTTCCTTGGCTCGCGGCTTAGCGCGCACTATCTTCCGCCGCATGGCGACGCAGTTTCCAGACGGCCCGCCCACCCCCGGCGAAGCGCGCGAGCGGATGCAGCGCGTGCGCGTCGGGCTGACAGGCCTTGCCGCGGTGTTGCTG
>JACDGO010000326.1 GCA_013821585.1 Sphingomonadaceae bacterium | reverse complement strand
CCTGACGATCGCCTGGCAGCCGGGCGGAACGATCGCAATGACCGGCCCCGCAACACACGTCTTCACCGGCGAAGCCGAGATGGCGGCATTCGTCTGATGGGCGTCGAAGTGCTCAATTTCGGCTGCCGGCTCAACATCGCCGAGGGTGAGGCGATCCGCGTGGCGGCGGCCGGTGCGGGCGATTTGGTCGTCGTCAACTCGTGCGCCGTGACCAAGGAGGCGGCGCGGCAGGCGCGGCAAGCGGTTCGGCGCGCGGCACGGTCGGGCAGGCGCGTGCTGGTCACCGGATGCGCGGCGCAGCTCGACCCCGCAGGTTTCGCGGCGATGCACGAGGTGGCGGGCGTGATCGGCAATCGCGAAAAGCGCCTGGCGCGATCCTATCGCGGCGATGCGCGCGTTTCCGACATCTTCGCTCCCTCTCCCCTCTCTCGCCCTGTCGTCAGCGGACGCGATCACGCGCGCGCGTTCGTCGAGGTGCAGACCGGGTGCGACCATCGCTGCACCTTTTGCATCATCCCCTTCGCGCGCGGGAACAGCGCGTCGGCGCCGCCCGAGGCGGTGGTCGAAGCGATCAGCATAGCCGTCGCGGGCGGCCAGCGCGAGGCGGTGCTGACGGGCGTCGACCTGACCAGCTATGGTGGCGGACTCGGCGCGCTGGTCGAACGCATCCTGCGCGATGTGCCGAAACTTGCGCGCCTCAGGCTGTCGTCGCTCGACCCGGTCGAGGTCGAGCCGCTGCTGTTCGAACTGCTGACGAGCGAGCCACGGATGATGCCGCACGTCCATCTGTCGCTCCAGGCGGGCGACGACCTAATCCTCAAGCGGATGAAGCGCCGCCACTGTCGTGCGCAGGCGGTGACGCTGGTCGAACGGCTGAAAGCCGCCCGCCCGGAGATCGCGATCGGCGCTGACCTGATCGCGGGCTTCCCGACCGAAGACGAGGCGATGGCCGCCAATAGTCTCGCGCTGATCGACGATTGCGACGTCGTCTTCGGACACATTTTCCCGTTCTCGCCGCGCGCCGGCACGCCCGCGGCCCGGATGCCGCAGGTGCCGTCAGCAGTTGCGCGCGAGCGCGCGGCGCGGTTGCGCGAGAGGAGCGCACAGCGAAAGGCGGCTTGGCTCGCGAACCTTGTGGGAAGCGAGCAAAGCGTGCTGGTCGAGCGCGACGGTGTCAGCGGCCATGCCGAAAATTTCGCGCGCGTGCGTTTCGCCCCAGCGACGCCGGGCGGCATCGCGCGCCTCGGCATCGAACGCAGCGACGGCGACCGCCTCCACGGAACGGCTGCGTGACCGCGCTGACCTGGACCCAGAAGCTCGCGGGCGCGATGAAGCGCACCTCGGCGCGGCTCGGCGACAACCTCGGCGAGATCGTCGGCGCGACCACGCTCGACCGCGCGACGCTCGACGAGATCGAGGATGCGCTCGTCGCCTCTGATCTCGGCCCCGCGACAGCGACGCGCATCCGCGAGCGGCTGGGCCACGCGCGCTTCGAGCGCGGCGTCGATGCGAGCGCCGTGCGCGGCGTCATGGCAGAGGAAATTGCGAAGGTGCTCGCGCCCGTCGCCCGGCCGCTCGAGATCGACGCCTTTCCGCGTCCGCAGGTGATCCTCGTCATCGGCGTCAACGGCTCCGGCAAGACGACGACGATCGCAAAGCTCGCGCATCTGTTCCTCGAGCAGGATTATGGCGTGATGCTCGCCGCCGGCGACACTTTCCGCGCTGCCGCGATCGGCCAGCTCAAGGTGTGGGCCGAAAGGCTCGGCGTGCCGATCGTCAGCGGCCTCGAGGGCGGCGACGCGGCAGGCGTGGTGTTCGACGCGGTGAAGCAGGCGACGGCGACCGGAATCGACGTGCTGATCGTCGACACCGCCGGGCGCTTACAGAACCGGCGCGAGCTGATGGACGAACTCGCCAAGATCCGCCGCGTCCTCGGCCGCCTCAACCCGGCCTCGCCGCACGACGTCGTGCTCGTCCTCGACGCGAGCGTCGGGCAGAACGCGCTGTCGCAGATCGAGATTTTCAGGGAGGTCGCGGGCGTCACCGGCCTCGTCATGACCAAGCTCGATGGCAGCGCGCGCGGCGGCGTCCTCGTCGCCGCGGCTGAGAAATTCGGGCTGCCGATCCACGCGGTCGGGGTGGGAGAAACGCTCGACGACCTGCGCCCGTTCGACGCGAACGAGCTGGCGCGGGCGATCGCGGGAGTCGATCAATGATTAAGGCTATACGGCATCCGGGCTGGACCTTCGCGGTCGATTACGGCCCGCTGCTGATTTTCTTCCTCGTCTACAAGTTCGCGGGCGTGTTCGCCGGGACCGCGGCGTTCATGCTCGCGATCGCGGTCGCGGTGCTCGTGTCGCGCGCCAAGCTCGGGCGCGTCTCGCCGATGCTGTGGCTGTCGGCGATCCTCGTCGTCGGCTTCGGCGGGCTGACGCTTTGGTTCCACGACCCGCGCTTCATTCAGCGCAAGCCGACGATCATCTATGTGATGCTCAGCGCACTTCTGTTCGCCGGGCTGGCGATGCGCCGGCCGCTGCTCAAATATGTTCTCGAAGCCGGGTTCGACGGTCTGAGCGAGCGCGGCTGGATGATCCTGTCGCGCAACTGGGCGTTGTTCTTCGCCGCGCTCGCGGTGCTTAACGAAGTGCTCGTGCGGACTGTCAGCTTCGACACCTGGCTGACCGTCAAGGTGTGGGGTGTGACCGCGCTCTCCTTCCTGTTCGCGCTGGCCCAGGCGCCGGTGCTGATGAGGCACGGACTGGGCGAGGACGCGCCGCCGCCGCTCTAAGCCTGATCTGCGCGGCCCGCGCCCTTCCCGTCCAGGTTTTGCGCGACGAAGTCCCAGTTCACGCAGTTCTTCAGAACCGCTTCGACGAACTTGGGCCGCTCATTGCGATAGTCGATGTAATAGGCGTGCTCCCATACATCGAGCGTGAACAGCGGCGCGACGCCTGGATGCGCCACGGGCGTGTCGGCGTCGTGGTAGGACACGATCTCAAGCTTTCCGCCCATCTCGACCAGCCACGCCCAGCCGCTCCCGAAATGTTCGTCGGCCGCTTTAGAGAAATCCTCGACGAATTTGTCATGCCCGCCGAGGTCGCGCTCGATCCGCGCGGCGAGATCGGCGGAAGGCTTGCCGCCCGTGGGCGACAGGCACGGCCAGAAGAAGCTGTGGTTCCAAAGCTGCGCCGCGTTGTTGAACAGCGGCCCTTTCTTCGCGGCCTTGATGAGCTCGATCAGGCCCTTGCCCTCGTGCCCCTCTTCCTTCGCGAGCGCGTTGGTCTTGTCGACATAGGCCTTGTGGTGCTTGCCATGGTGATAGTCGAAGGTTTCGGCGGAAATGTGCGGCTCCAGCGCGGCGCGGTCGAACGGCAGGTCGGGAAGCGTGAACGGCATCGGGCGATCTCCTCGCCCGCCCAACGTGTCACGCGGCTCTTTTCTCCAGCAGCCCGTGCCGCTTCAGCGCATGGCGAAGCTGGTCGTAGCTCAATGACAGCGCCTTCGCTGCTTCACGCTGGTTGAAACGGCAGCGCGCGAGCGTGTCTTCGAGGATTGTCCGCTCGTGCGCCTCGACCGCCGCGCGAAGGTCGCTCACCGTTTCCCCGCGAAGGCGGGGGTCCAGCGGGGCTGGCTCAACCTCTGGAC
>JACDGO010000325.1 GCA_013821585.1 Sphingomonadaceae bacterium | reverse complement strand
GATCTTGACCGCGCACAAGGCAGCTTCGTCCAAACCAGCTCCGCCGCCCGCTGCCCGCCACGGCCACGGCCATGCCCATGGTGGCCCGGCGGCGAAGCCCATGCTGCTGCCGGACGTCAAATTCATCGTCGCGGTCGCCTCCGGCAAGGGCGGCGTCGGCAAGTCCACAACGTCCTGCAACCTCGCGCTCGGTTTCGCGGCGATCGGGCTGAAGGCCGGCATCCTCGACGCCGACATCTACGGGCCGTCGCAGCCGCGGCTGATGGCGACCGAAGGCGCGCGGCCGACCGCGAAGGACGGCAAGCTCGAGCCCGTCGCCACGCGCTTCGGCGTGCCGATGCTGTCTATCGGGCATCTGGTGAAGCCTGGACAGGCGATCGCGTGGCGCGGGCCGATGGCGGGCAACGCGCTTGGCCAGTTGATCGACGCCGACTGGGGCGACGCCGACCTGCTGATCGTCGATCTTCCGCCCGGCACCGGAGACGTTCAGCTGTCGATGATCTCGAAGCACAAGCCCGCGGGCGCTGTGATCGTCTCGACGCCGCAGGATCTGGCGCTGATCGACGCGACGCGCGCGATCGACCTGTTCGATCAGTCGCAGGTGCCGATCATCGGCCTCGTCGAGAATATGGCGGGCTATGCCTGCCCGCATTGCGGAGAAGTCAGCGATCCGTTCGGTAACGGCGGCGCGGAAGCCGCGGCGCGGGCTATGGGCCGCCCGTTTCTTGGCCGCATCCCGCTCGACGCCGCGATCCGCGTTGCGTCGGACGCGGGCGATCCGCCCGCCGCGGGAACGGGGCCGCAGGCCGCCGCGTTCGAAGCGATAGCGGTGAAGATCACGGAGTGGCTGGAGATGCGGGGATGACGCTCGAACGCGACGAAGACATCCGCGCCTTGCTGGAGGAGACGCGCACGATCGCGATGATCGGCGCGTCCGACCGCCCCGATCGGCCGAGCTGGGGCGTGATGCAATTCCTCCAGTCGCGCGGCTACCGCGTCATACCGGTCAATCCGCAGATCACCGGCGAGCATGTCCACGGCGAATTCATCTGGCGCGAGCTTTCGCAGATCGGCGAGCCGATCGACATGGTCGACATCTTTCGCCGCCCGCAGGCCGCGGGCGACGCGGTCGACGAAGCGATCGCGGCGGGGGCGAAGGCGGTCTGGATGCAGATCGGCGTGATCAACGAAGAGGCCGCGAAGCGCGCCGAGGCGGCCGGCCTCAAGGTCGTCATGAACCGCTGTTCCAAGATCGAGATCGCGCGCCTAGGCATCGCGTCAGTCGCGCGCTAAGCTCGCCCGATAAGGCGGCGGACCCAGTGCGCCCGGCCGGGCGTTCCGCCTCCACATAGGAGAGAACCGATGAAGCTATTCGTTTCAGTCGCCGCACTCGTCTTCGCGATCAGCGGCGCGGGCATCGCCAGCGCGCAGATGAACAGCAGCATGCATCACGACGATGCGATGCAGCACAACGACGCCATTCACCGTGACGACGCGATGCGTCACGACGCCGGCATGCGACACGACGATGCGATGATGCATCACGGCGACATGCATCATGATCGCATGATGACGCGTCATCATCGCCATTGCAGCTGGCAGTGGCGGCATCATCACCGCGTGCGTACCTGCCGCTAGCTGATCGGGAACCCCGGCCGGCGACGGCCGGGGCGCCTTTCAGCGGATCACCGCCGTAAGCGCGCGCTCGCGCAAGCGCGCGACGGCGGCCGCGTGGATACTGGGCGCGCTCGCCAGAATCCCGAACATTTCGCCCTTGGTCGAATTGAAGCGTAGCGGGCGGCCGAGCGCATCGGTGACGGTCGCGCCCGCTTCCTCGGCGATCAGCGCGGCGGCCGCGATGTCCCACTCATGCCCCCAGCGCAGCGCCGCGAGCAGGTCGGCCTCTCCACTCGCGACCATGGCGATCCTGAGCGCGATCGAATTGGGCCGGGCGACCGCGACGAGATCCGCGTCGGCCTTGGGAAGAACGTCAGCGGGCACCCGCGCGCCCGGCAGCTCGGCTATGTCGCTCACCGTCAGCCGCTCGCCGTTCAGCGTCGCGCCTTGCCCCGCAGCCGCCGCCCAACGTTGCTCGCGCGCGGGCGCGTCGAGCACGCCGAGGATCGACCGCCCGCCTTCGACCAGCGCGACCGACACCGCCCAGCCGGGCCGCCCGCGGACGAAATCGCGCGTGCCGTCGATTGGATCGACCACCCAGACGCGGTGACCGAGCAGCCGCTCGGCCGAATCGGCGGTCTCTTCCGAAAGCCAGCCTGCGTCTGGATCGAGGCGCACGAGCGCCGCGCGCAGCATGTCGTTGGCGGTCAGGTCGATCTCGCACACGACGTGGCCCGGCACCTTGTCCCAGCTTTCGAATTCGCCGCGCCATCGCGCCATCGCCATCGCGCCCGCCGCGCGTGCGGCATCGGCGACCTGGGAAAGCAGATCAGTCACCGGCGAGCGTCATGCCGTCGATCCGCAAGGTCGGCGTGTTGGTGGCGTAGCGGAACGCGAGGTCGTCCGCGGGGATCAGCGCGGCGAACATCGCCGCCAGGTTTCCCGCGATCGTCACGCCCGAAACCGCCTCGGCGATCTCGCCGCCGCGAATCGCGAAGCCCCACGCGCCGCGGCTATAGTCGCCGGTCAACCCGTTGACGCCCATGCCGATCAGCTCGGTGACGTAGAAGCCTTCGTCGATGTCGGCCATGAGCGCGGCGGGTGTCATCGTCCCCGCCGCCATGTGCAGATTCGACGGCGCGGCGCTGGGCGCGCCGGAGACGCCGCGCGCGGCATGGCCGGTCGGCGCGATTCCCAGCTGCCGCGCCGCCGCGCTCTCGGCGATCCAGCCGGTCAGCACGCCGTCGTCGATCAGCGTCGCGCGGCGCGTCGCCAGCCCCTCGCCGTCGAACGCGCGGCTGCGCAGTCCGCGCGGCCGATGCGGTTCGTCGATCACGCATGTGCCGCCTGCGAACACGCGCTCGCCGAGGCGGTCCTTGAGGAAGCTCGAGCCCCGCGCGACGCTCGCGCCCGAAATGGCGGCCGCCAGATGCCCGAGCATCGACGACCCGGCTCGTGGGTCGAACACGACCGGCATCGATCCGCTTTTGAGCCGTGCCGGATTCATCCGCGCGACCGCCCGCTCGCCCGCGCGACGCCCGGTGTCCGTCGCGGACTCGAGATCGGCGAGGTGGCGGACGCTCTGGTGCGCATAATCGCGCTGCATCGCCGCGCCCTCTCCCGCGAGCATCGTCGCGGAAACGCCGTGCGTCGAGCCTGTCGTCGCGGCGGCGAAGCCGTGGCTGGTCGCGAGCGCCATCACGCTGCGCCCCGCGCTCGCCCCCGCGCCCTGGCTGTTGGTGACGCCGGGAACAGCCAGCGCCGCGCCTTCGCATTCCAGCGCGCGCGCCCTCAGCACTTCTGGGCTTGCTTCACCGCCGTCGTCGATGTCGAGATCCGGCAAAGGTCCGTGCGCGACGAGCTCTTCGGGCGCGAGCCCGGCGAAGCGATCCTCGGGAGCGAGCCGCGCCATCGCCAGCGTCCGTGCGACCAGCGCGTCGAGCGCATCGCGCGACAGGTCCGACGACGATGCGCTGGCCGACGACTGGCCGACGAACACGCGCAGGCCGATCTCGCCACCTTCGGAGCGC
>JACDGO010000324.1 GCA_013821585.1 Sphingomonadaceae bacterium | reverse complement strand
TCTTCGGGCTGCTCGGCCTCGCGGTTTTCCTGAACATCATGCATCTGCCGCGCGCCGCGCCGCTCGTCGGCGGGATGACGCTCGCGCTGATGACGATGCCGGTGATCGTCATCGCGGGGCGCAACGCGATCAAATCGGTGCCGCCGTCGATCCGCGACGCCGCGCTCGGCATCGGCGCGAGCCCGGTTCAGGTCGTGTTCCAGCACGTCGTTCCGCTCGCCATGCCGGGCATATTGACGGGCACGATCATCGGCATGGCCCGCGCGCTCGGTGAGACAGCGCCGCTGCTGATGATCGGCATGCGCGCGTTCATCGCGACGCCGCCGTCCGGGATCACCGAGCCCGCGAGCGTATTGCCCGTGCAGATCTTCCTCTGGTCGGACGAGGTATCACGCGGGTTCGTCGAGAAGACGTCCGCGGCGATCATCGTCCTGCTCGTCTTCCTGCTCGCGATGAACGGGCTCGCCATCTATCTCCGCAACCGCTTCGAGCAGCGCTGGTGACATGAACGACATAACGCTCAACGACATCGCCGCGCACCAGCATGCCCTGCCCGAAGCCGGGGCGAAGATCGCCGCGCGCGGCGTCGACGTGTTCTACGGCGCGAAACAGGCGATCGACGACGTCTCGATCGACGTCGGCATGGACAATGTGACCGCGTTCATCGGCCCGTCGGGCTGCGGCAAGTCGACCTTTCTGCGCACACTCAACCGGATGAACGACACGATCGCGTCGGCGCGCGTTTCGGGCGCGATCGAGCTCGACGGCGAGGATATTTACGGGCCGGACATGGACGTTGTGCAGCTGCGCGCGCGCGTTGGCATGGTGTTCCAGAAACCCAATCCCTTTCCCAAGTCGATCTACGAGAATGTCGCGTACGGTCCGCGCATCCACGGTCTTGCCGCGTCGCGCGCCGATCTCGACGCGATCGTCGAGCGCTCGCTCAAGCGCGCCGGGCTGTGGGACGAGGTCAAGGACCGGCTGCCCGAAAGCGGCACCGCGCTTTCGGGCGGGCAGCAGCAGCGGCTGTGCATCGCGCGCGCGATCGCGGTCGACCCCGAAGTGATCCTGATGGATGAGCCGTGCTCGGCGCTCGACCCGATCGCGACCGCCAAGATCGAGGAGCTGATCCACGAGCTGCGCGGCCGCTATGCAATCGTCATCGTCACGCACAACATGCAGCAGGCGGCGCGCGTCTCCCAGCGCACCGCTTTCTTCCACCTCGGCAAGCTGATCGAATACGGCGACACGTCGGAGATTTTCACCAATCCGCGCGAGAGCCGCACCAAGGACTATATCACCGGCCGTTACGGCTAGGAGACGCAGAGATGGCTGACAGCATCGCCCATACCGTCAAGGCGTTCGACGACGACCTCGGCCAGTTGCGCGCGCTCGTCGCGGAGATGGGCGGGCTCGCCGAGGCGGCGCTGGGTGCTGCGATGTCCGCGCTGGTCGACCGCGATACCGCAGCCGCCGAACGCGTCGTCGCCGACGACAAGAAGATCGACGCGATCGAGACCGAGATCGAGCGGCAGGTCGTTCGCCTGATCGCACTGCGCGCGCCGATGGCCGACGATTTGCGCGAGGTGCTCGCCGCGCTCAAGATCTCGGGCGTGGTTGAGCGCATGGGCGATTATGCGAAGAACATCGCGCGGCGCGTGCCGCTGTTGCTCGACACAGGCGGGATCGAGCCGCTGTCGATCCTCCCGGCGATGGCGCGGGCCACGCGCGACATGGTTGCCGCCGCGCTCGACGCGTTCACCGCCCGCGACGCCGACGCCGCGGTCGCGGTGTGCGAGAGCGACCGCGTGGTCGACGATTTCTACAACAGCCTGTTCCGCGCGCTGCTCACGCACATGATGGAAAACCCGCACACCATCACCGCCTCGACGCACCTGCTGTTCGTCGCGAAGAACCTCGAACGCATCGGCGACCATGCAACCAACGTCGCCGAGATGGTCTATTTCGCCGCGACCGGCGCGCAGATGGTCGAGCGCGTCAAAGGTCATGGCTGGCACGAGGGGGCGAGCTGACGATGGCGGGCGCGCAACTGCTGCTGGTCGAGGACGACGCCGCGCTCGCCGAGCTGGTCGGCTGGCATCTGACGCGCGAAGGTCACCGGGTCGCGCGCACGGCCGACGGCGAGGAGGCGCTGCTGATGGCGCGCGAGACGCCGCCCGATCTGATCCTGCTCGACTGGATGATCGAGGGGCTGTCGGGGCTGGAAGTCTGCCGCCGCCTGAGGCGAATGCCCGAGACCGCGAACGTCCCCGTTATCATGCTGACTGCGCGCGGCGAGGAGGAGGATCGTATCCGCGGGCTCGAAACCGGCGCCGACGATTATGTGACCAAGCCCTTTTCTCCGCGCGAACTCGTCGCGCGCGTCGGCGCGGTGTTGCGCCGCGTTCGACCCGCGCTGGCGGGCGCGCGGCTGGCGCATGGCGACATCGAGCTCGATCCGGTCGGCCATCGCGTCCGGCGGAACGGCGAGGCGATCCCGCTCGGCCCTACCGAATTCCGCCTGATGCGCCACTTCCTCGAACATCCGGGGCGCGTCTTTTCGCGCGGGCAATTGCTGGATTCGGTGTGGGGCCGCGACAGCGACATCGAGCTGCGCACCGTCGACGTCCACATCCGACGCCTGAGGAAGGCGATCAACGAGCGCGGCGGCGCCGACCCGATCCGCACCGTGCGCTCCGCGGGCTACGCGCTCGACTTCGACGCCCATTGATCGCTAGGAGGCGCGCATGTGGCGCTTCTGGATCGACCGCGGCGGCACGTTCACCGACGTGGTCGCGCGCGACCCGGCGGGCGTTCTCCATACGGCCAAATTGCTTTCCGAAGACCCGTCACGAACCGGCGACGCCGCGGTTTCGGCGATGCGGATGCTGACCGGATGCGGCGACGGGCCGCTGCCGCCCGCCGAGCTGCGCATCGGCACGACGGTCGCGACCAACGCGCTGCTCGAACGCAAGGGCGAGCCGGTCGTGCTGGCGATCACGCGTGGGTTCGGCGACGCGCTGACGATCGGAACGCAGGAACGGCCCGACCTGTTCGCGCGTGAGATTGTCCGCCCTCTGCCGCTCGCCGCGCGGGTGATCGAGATCGACGAGCGCGTGACCGCCGAGGGCGAGGTGCTGACATCGCTCGATCTCGAAGCGGCGCGCACCGCGTTCGCGGCGGCGCACGATGAGAGCTTTCGCGCAATCGCGATCGTCCTAGTGCACGGTTGGCGGCACAGCGCGCACGAAGCCGCGCTGGCGGCGCTCGCCGAAGCGATCGGCTTTACCCAGATTTCCGTCAGCCACCGCGTCGCGCCGCTGATCAAGCTGATAGGGCGCGGCGACACCACCGTCGTCGACGCCTATCTGTCGCCGCCGCTCGGCCGTTATGTCGAGGCGTTGCGCACGGCGGCCGGGCCGGACACGCGTGCGCTCTTCATGCAGTCGAGTGGCGGGCTCGTCGATGGCGGCGCGTTTCGCGGCAAGGACGCGATCCTTTCCGGCCCCGCGGGCGGCATCGTCGGAATGGCGCGGACGGCGGCGGAGGCCGGCCTCGACAGGGTGATCGGCTTCGACATGGGCGGCACCTCGACCGACGTGTCGCTCTATGCGGGCGCCTTCGAGCGCGACAGCGAGACGATGGTCGCGGG
>JACDGO010000323.1 GCA_013821585.1 Sphingomonadaceae bacterium | reverse complement strand
GCCGAGCGCACCACCGAAAACACCTGGCGCCGCATCGGCTCGCTGCTCGATCGCTTCGCCCCCGACGAGTGCGCCAACTACCTCAGAAACTCAGGCTATGCTTCATGCTAAGTGAAACCGACTCTAGGCTTGGTGTGCCTGCTTCCCCCGAGCGGAACCACCCCGGCAAACGCCGGTGCCGATTAAGCGTAAAGGGCAGTGGTCCTACGGCGACGGCGGCGCAAGGCACCGCCGAGCAGGCCGAATCCTGCGATCATCATCGCCCAAATCCCCGGTTCGGGAACGGCGTTGACGGAGACGTCGTCGATCAGCGCGAAATGAAGATTGGCATCCTGGTTATTACCCAAGGTGAGCAACGTGGACGTGCTCGTCGCCGTGAAAGTCCCGGTGAAAAGCTGCCAATCGTCTGCCGACCATCCAGCGTTGGGGTTTGATGACTGACCGCCATTGGTCAGGATGATGGGCGAGGCGCCCGCCAGTGCCGTAACGATCCCGGTGCCATCACGGCCAAACGCGTTCGTATTGACCCCGTAAAAGCTCAGTTGATAGGTCTGACCAACCGCTGTGGTAAGCGCCTGAGAGATACCGCCAAATACACTTGGCGCCCCATTCTCATCGAAGGCGAGATCAACGATGCTGACGCCGCTGTGTGCAGGACCGAAGTTCGGGACGAGATAGGACTCAGATTGGAACCACTCGACACCGTCCCCGGCCACCGTCCAACCCGGGATCGCTGCACTACCCCCTGTGACCGCCACGTAGTCGGGTGACGTCTCGAGCGAGCCGTTCGTCACGATATTGACCGCCGCCTGCGCGGGAACGATCGAAAGTGCTGCTGCGGCAATTGCCAAGCCTACATTTCGCATCACAGATTCTCCAGTTGGGGTGGGCTTATCCGAGCAAGGTTGCTCCGGCAACGACCGATTCGTCCCAAGCCGGAACTGGTTCTTGGCCGATAGGACTCCTCCCAGACCGGCCCGGAACACGGTGAGAAGCTGCCACGTTGGCCTGACAGAGCCCGCCGCGGCCATCGGCCGGATCGTCAAGGTGCCTGAGCGGACGCGCGCGCCAAGGCGGGCATCGACTTCGGCTGACGAAATCCCCGCCCGACCGAAAGGTGCGGCCATGAGGGCCATACCTTCGGCCCGCCGTAAGCGGTTGTTAATGCTGCGGTGGGAAGTGGTAGGCGATGAAACGCATCAGCCCCCGCTCAACAATCGACGTTGCCGTGACGCTATCGCGTGGCGGCCGGACGAGCCGGGCGATGATGCGGGACATTTCCCCCGACGGTGCAAGCGTGTCGGCTCAATTTCCGCCCGGAAGCGACGAGACGATCTCAATCGCGCGCAACGGGATGTCGCTGGCAGCTCGCGTCGTGTGGGCGCGCGGCAAGGCGTTCGGTATCGTGTTCAAGCCCGCGCTCGACCCCGAACAGATTTACGCTATCACGGGCTGAGCGCCACTTTCGATCTTTATTCGCGAAGTCCGGCGACGCGGCTCTACCCGCCCGCGCCGCCGGTCCCCTGTTGCGAGCTGAACGAACCCGCGTGATGCTCGTAACTCGTTCCGCGTGAAGGAATAGTAAAACGGCGCGACGCAGCAAAAAGCCCCGCCGTTGCTCGCAGGGGCTCGTTCGCTTTAGCGGCAGACGCGGACGCGGCGATGATGGCGCCACTCGACCCAGCAACGGCGGTGGTTGCGGTTCCAGCCGTTGTCGCGATGGTCGCGCCAGTCGCGATGATCTCGATTATCGCGCCAGTTGGAATCGTGACGGGCGTTCTGGTTGGCGTCACCCTGACGCATTCCATCGTCGTGGCGCATGTCGCCCCGGTCCCGCTGCATCTGACCTTGGTCGCGCTGCATTTGGCCCTGATTGCGCTGAACGCCGCCATCGTTGGGGTATTGCTGGGCGCTCGCCTGAGATGCGATTCCAGCGCCGCCGATCGCCAATGCGAACGCGGCGGCTAGTCCAAGTGCTTTCATGTCATCCTCCTTGTTGCGGTCAAGCGCGAACGCCGGAGGATCGGGGAAGGTCCACAAAGGAGGGCGCTGACCCTGCTTTGATAGTGAAGCCGGTCCTTGCGCGGAGGCGTCTATGGCTCCTCAAACGGCCATTTGGGCAGGCTCGATACGTCGTCCAGCGCATATAGCCTGTGTTTGATCGATCACGCGGGCGCGGTGGTCACAGAAGGGATCGTTCCGGCCTCGCTTGAAAGCCTGGAATTATTCCTCGACGAACATCGAGCAAACATCGCGACCATCTGCGCGGAAACGGGCACCACAAACGCAATATCGCAATCAATGCTTGCGCATCGGCGCGACGGCTACACCGTTAACAGCCGTGTCGAACTGGGCGGCGGTCATCCCCAACATCACCTTGCCCGACGCATCGGCACTAAAGCCGGCCACCGGTAGCTTCACGTCGCCCTTCGCCGTCGTTAACGTGACGAACTGCGCATCGGCTGCCTTGATTGTGCCGAGCTTTGCGGCACCATCGACGCTCGATACGGCCGTACCAGCGACGAGTTTGCCAGCGAGCGCGCCGGAGGCGGCAGCCTGCGCCCGCTTCGCAGCGGCATCGAGGTCCGCTTTGGTCATGGCAATCGCCAGACCCTTTGGACTCTGGCTGAGCGAGTTAACTGCAAGGCTGAATTTTCCGGTTGGCCCGGCGACGACCGCAGCTCCGCCGCTCACGCTTTCAACTTTGCCGATTTCGACCCCAGCGGAATCGTAAATGGAGACTCCGACAGTCGGTGCGGGGGTGGCTGCGGGTGCAGCCGTGGCAGGTACAGCCGGCGCAGTTTGCGCGCTCAGCGAGGCGGGAGTGAAGCCAAGCGCGGCGATGGTCAGGATAATTGAACGGGTCATCGACAGTCTCCCAGAATTGCCTGAAGCCAACGAAGGGAGCACATCTCGGTTCCTGTGCTGCGCTACCGCAGCCGGGGTTGAAATCGCGGATTTGGCCGCTGAGCGGTCGACTGGTGCGAAGCCGACACCGAAAGCAACGCCTTAATCCCACAGCCGCCTGACCATCCTCTTGCGCTCGCTTTCGGTCCCTGTGCGTCATTCCTTCGGATCGATGCCGTCGGGGCACCGCGGCGCGTCACCTCGCTTAAGTGGATACGGGCCGGGCAACGCGTCCGTCCCCGCCGTCGGCTCCGGGCCAATCCTGGCGTCGCGCGCGCCACAGCCTTTCCGAATGTATTTATCCCCGCATCTGAAACGCAACCCGGCAAGCTCGAGCGATATGCTCCACCGCTTCTCGCGGAAATAGAGTGCCAGGCCGTGCGTGTCATAAACCGCGCTCCGGCCGCAACCTCAACGCGAGCCGTCAGTCATACGACGTCGCCAGCGCGGCCGATGGTCCATCGCCCAGTGCGCCACGTCGTCCGTCATAAGCGCGCGCACAAGGCCGTCGTCCGGCAGATGAGCACTACGACCGCCACGACGAAGACCGAGGCGCACGACCATTGATCTAAAGGCTGGAGACGCCGGTCGCGCAGGGAGAGCGCGCGACCGGCTCACGCGCCAACGATGTCAGACCGGTTTCGCTCCCCGCGTTCCGCACTTGGCAAACCTGCCGTTGGCCGCCTTGCAGCGGACCGGCTTTGCGGGTTTGGCGCACTTGGTGAACTTACCGTGCGCGTCGCGGCAC
>JACDGO010000322.1 GCA_013821585.1 Sphingomonadaceae bacterium | reverse complement strand
GTGGATACCGCGGCGGCGGTGGCGCGCCCGGCGGCGGCGGCGGATTCGCCGGCCGGCCGCAGATGCCCGCGCAAGTCGTCGGCGAAGGCACCGGCGTCGTCAAATTCTTCAACGGGCAAAAGGGCTTCGGCTTCGTCGTCCGCGACGATGGCGGCGAGGACGTTTTCGTCCATATCTCGGCGGTCGAGCAGGCCGGGCTCACCGGATTGGCGGAAGGGCAGCCGCTCGGCTTCACCCTCGTCGATCGCGGCGGGCGCATTTCGGCGACCGACCTCAAGATCGAGGGCGAGCCGATGCCCGTCACCGATCGCGGCCCGCCGCGCGACCGCGACGCCCCGCGCGAAGGCGGCGGTGGCGGTTTCGGTGCTCCGCAACGGACGCTGACCGGTGAAAAGGCGAGCGGAACGGTCAAGTTCTTCAACGCGATGAAAGGCTTCGGCTTCATTCAGCGCGACGACGGCCAGCCCGACGCGTTCGTCCATATCTCGGCGGTCGAGCGCGCGGGGATGACGAGCCTCAACGAAGGCGACCGGCTCGAGTTCGAACTGGAAGTCGATCGCCGCGGCAAGCACGCTGCGGTGAACCTTGTTCCCGGCCAGCAATAAGCGCGCGGCGACGGTGACCGATCACACGGTCGTCACCGTCGTCCGCCATTTCGACGCAGCGCCCGAACGCGTGTTCGATGCCTGGCTCGATCCGGCGGTCGCGCGCCATTTCCTGTTCGCTGTGCGCGACGGCGAGGTCGTCGAGTGCAGCATCGACGCGCGCGTGGACGGGCGTTTCCGCATCGTCGATCGCCGCGACGGCGAGGACGTGGCGCACGTCGGCACCTATATGGAGATCGTGCGCCCGACGCGCCTGACCTTCACCTTCACCGTCCCGCAATATGATCCGCGCGAGACCGGCGTAACGATCGACCTCGTTTCCGACGGAGACGGCGCGCTCCTCTCGCTCGGCCACAGCGGCGTCGACGCCGACTGGGCGGAGAAGACGCGCGAGGGGTGGGGCAAGACTCTCGACCGGCTCGCCGAGGCGATCAAGAGCGACGCCTGACCAACAGCATCCGCATCGCGAGCACGGCAAACCCGCCGCCAGCGAGGAAGGTCGCGGCGGGACCGAGGCGGTCCCAGAGGAGGCCGGCGACGACGCTGGAGGCGAGCATCGCTATGCCCGTCGCGAGACTGAAGAGTCCGAAGGCGGAGCCGCGCACGTCGGCGGGCGCGGTGTCGGCGACGAGCTTGGTCATCAGCCCTTGCGTCAGCGCCATGTGGCCGCCCCATAGTGCGACGCCGACGAAAACTCCCACGGCGCCGGGCGCAAATGCCAGCGCGACGTCGGCGAGGATCAGGCAGACGAGCCCCGCGAGCAGGAGATCTCGCGGAGGGCGGGTGTCGGCGAGCGCGCCAGCCGGATAGGCGCCGAGCGCATAGACGAGGTTCATCACGACGAGGACGAGCGGCGTCAGCGCGAGCGGAAGCCCTTCGCGGCTTGCCTTCAGGATCAGGAACGCCTCGCTGAACCGCGCGAGCGTGAAGACGACGCCGAAGGCGACGACGCTCCAGAAGGCGCGGCCGAGCCGCTTAAGATCGGCAAAGCGGACGGGAACGCGCGCCTCCCCGGTTCCTTGAGGGATATCCTCGACGCCGACGACGACGCACAGCACGGCAAGCACGGCGGGGATCAGCGCGGCCCAGAAGACCGCGCGCATGTCGTTCGCGAACAAAACCATCAGCCCGATCGCGAGCAGCGGCCCGGCGAACGCGCCGATCGTGTCCATCGCCTGGCGCAGGCCGAACGCGCGGCCGCGGATTTCGGGCGGCGTCGCGTCGGCGACGAGCGCATCGCGCGGCGCCCCGCGCAGTCCCTTGCCGATCCGGTCGGCGAAACGCGCGCCGAGCACGACGGCGGCTGTGCCCGCAAGCGGAAACAGCGGCTTCGACAGCGCGCCGAGGCCGTAGCCGAGCAGGATCAGCGGCTTTCGCCGGCCGATGTGATCCGAAATATAGCCCGAGAAGACCTTGGCGATCGATGCGGTCGATTCGGCGACGCCGTCGATCAGCCCGACGACCGCGACGCTTACCCCGAGCGTCGTCGTCAGGAACAGCGGCAGCAGCGCGTGGATCGTCTCCGACGACAGGTCCATGAACAGGCTGACCAGCCCCAGCGCCCAGACGGTGCGCGGAATCGCTGGGCGCGCGGCCAATGCGCGGACTCTACATCGCGCTGTCGTAGAAGGCGTTGAGGTCCGCGTTGAGGCGCTTCGCCGAAACCGGGTCAATGTACATCATGTGCCCCGCCGGATAATAAACGTAGCGGATGTTCGCCGCGATCGATGGTTCGACCATCATGTGCCCGATCTCATAGTCGGCCCCGAAGAAGGGCGTCGCCAGATCATAATAACCGTTGACCGATAAGAGCCTGAGCCGCGGGTTCTGGCGCATTGCCGCCGCGAGATCGACGCTGGTGTCCGAGATATTCTGGAACCCCTCGGCCGATTTGTGCTTGAGATCCCATTTCTCGCCGATGCCGGCATAATTGTTCGGGCGATAGCTCAGCGGCGTCTGGTAGCCGAGATCGCGAAACAGATAGTCGTTCAGCGCGCCGATGAACGCGCCCGAAATCGAGCTCGATTGCGGATCATAGCTCGTTCCCTCGCCGGCCGCATCGGATTCCGTGCCGAGGTAACGCGAGTCGATCCGGCCGATGATCCGCCGCTGATCGCGCAACAGCTCGCGGCGGAAGCGGTCGGGGCTCACGCGCAGGTTCGACCTCAGAATATAGTCGGACGACAGACCGGTGAGCCGCGCCATCTGCTGCGCGACCGACTGTTTTTCCGCATCGCCGAGCGCAAGGCCTTTCTGAAGCGCCGAAGCATAAGGGCCGCTGGCGAAGACGCGCGCCTGGGCCATGAAGCTGTCGAGTGGCGGCTTGTCGGCGATCTTTCCGTGATACCAGGCGTCGGCGGCGTAGGTAGGCAGGAAGTTAATCGCCGACTGGTCGCCGCTAAAGTCGGCGAAGTTGAGCACGGTCGAGACAAGCACGACGCCGTTGAGCTGCACGCCGCGGTCGGCGAGCGCATAGGACAGGCCGGCGGCGCGGGTCGTGCCATAGCTTTCGCCGATGATGAATTTGGGCGAATTCCAGCGGCCGTAAGCGCTGAGGTAACGCTGAATACCGCGCGCGAAAGCGTCGATGTCCTTGTCGACGCCGAAGAAATCCTCCGGCTTGGCCTTGCCGAGCGGGCGCGACAGACCGGTCGTCACCGCGTCGAGGAATACGAGATCGGTTTTGTCCAGCAAAGTGTCGGGATTTGGCGCGAGCCGGAACGGCGCGGGCCGCTCCATTTCCGGAATCGAGGCGTCGATCTTTATCGGGCCGAACGATCCCATGTGCAGCCACATCGATGACGAACCCGGCCCGCCGTTGAACAGGAAAGTGATCGGCCGCGGCCGTCCCCTGCCCGTATCGACGGTGTAGGCGGTGTAGAACATGCTCGCGATCGGCGCGCCTTCGTCGTTCCTGATCGTCAGCGTGCCCGGCGTGACGGTGTAGGCGAGCGTATGCCCGGCGAGCGGGATCGAGCGCTTGCGCGGCGACGCGCTCTCGACGACGCTCGCCGCCGCGACGTCGGGATCGGGCTTGGCTGTCGCCGAGG
>JACDGO010000321.1 GCA_013821585.1 Sphingomonadaceae bacterium | reverse complement strand
TTCATTCAGACCAGACAAATCGAGTGGCGGAGTCATCCGTAGGTTGACTCATATCCGGAGTCTTATGGCAAGACGCTTTCTCACTCATGCTCCGCTCGAGGCCTCCAAAGGGGGGTGAGTAATTGCGCGAGAATAGCTGCCAAAAAGTATCATCTTGTGGATCTTGCCGTTCTTCTTCCACGGCTGTGTCGCCAGCGAGATCGCGACAGCAAACTCGTCCATCAATATTTTCTTTACGCGCGCCAGCTCTTCCTGCTGGACCAACGGAAGGTGATCGACCTCTTTTCGCACGCCCGGATTCTCGCTGTCCGCACGGACAGTAGCAAGCCCAAAACTATGCCGAGCCGATTACAGGCAAAGCGTTAGGACACGACCTGATGATCACTCTCCACCGATCATCACCACGGCGTGACAGCATTGGATTTATGTGAGTGACAGGTGCCCTCAGGTCAGGGCATCGTGATCGATTGCACACTGGCGTTTCCCAGCATCGCGCCGACCTCAATGCGTACACCATATGAGGAACATGCGGTCGAAATGCCATCGCGGTGCCGAGATCCGAATTGGCTGAACTACGGCCGCCATTTGGTAAGGCCTTTCGGAGGCCACACGCGCTCTCACGATGTTGGCATTTTCCATTCCATTGCGGACAGAAGCTGGTCGAGTGGTAAGCTCGCGAAGGTCGTGAAGCTGTCGGCGATTGCATAGGGAAGTAGCAAGGTTCGCTGATGGACCATTGCACCGCAGCTGTAGAGGACGTTGGGGACGTAGCCGTCATGATCGCCCGGATCGGGGCGAATCATGGGTTCGGCCAGCCTCGCAAGCAGCTTCGAGGGGTCATCCTTGTCGAGCAAGCATGCGCCGATACAGTAGTTGCGCACCGCGCCGACACCGTGGGTGATGACCAGCCATCCCTCGTCGATCTCGATCGGCGATCCGCAATTGCCGATCTGGACGAATTCCCACGGAAAGCGTGGCTCGACCACCTTTACCCCAGCGTCCCAAGCGTAGAGATCGTCGGACATCTGCAGCCAGATGTTCTCGTGATCCTGCCGGCCGAGCATTGCATAGCGTCCACAGATCTTTCGCGGAAACAGCGCCATTCCTTTGTTGTCGGTGCCGGGGCCGCGCAGCGCGGTGAGGTCGATCGTGGCGAAATCGGTAGTACTCATGATTTCCTGGCGGATGCCCCCACCGCTGAACGCGGTGTAGGTGCCGAGATAGGTCGCGACGCCGTCGTCATCAACGAAGCGGACAAGCCGCAAATCCTCGATGCCGTGGCGCTGCGCCGGCGTGACCGGAAAGATCACGACTTCCGATAGGTCGTGGGCTTCCTCGCAGAGCAGCCGCACACCGGGATCGTCCGCCGCGCCACCAGGGATGGCCTTGATGCGCGGCGAGATCGCCTGCACGCTCGGCCGATCGATCGTAAGACTGCCGGGCGACCACAGGCCGGTGCGGAAGGTGACCGACGAGATATTACCCTCGCCGACGCCGCGCAGCGATAATATGAAGCGGACCGCGTCTTGCGCGACGTCCGTCTGATCGGGATGCGGCACAATGCTGGGGTTGAACAGAGCGGCTGCCTCGAATGAATATTCTTCGCTGAAATAGGCACCGATCAGCAGCGATCGATCGTCGTCGATCGATCCCGGGTCGATCACCAGCCCGTTGACGTCGTGGAAGCGCCGCATCAGCACCTGCGAAACATCGCGGTGATGCTCCGCCAGACTTTCGGTGAAGTGTCCAAGCTGACCAGTCACTTCAGGCCCGGCGAGACCCAGTACGCGATCGGCGATACGCTGCGCGCGCGAGTGATCGGGCTGGGCATAAGGGGCCTGGTCGTCGGCGGGCATGAACGGCCGGATGACCACCCGTGTCGGATCGGGTCGGAGCATGATCGGCAGGTGCGTGACGAGCGGGGCGTCCGTCATGACCGGTCCGGCCGCGCCGAGGGTCCCCCATTCCATTGGCAAATGACCGGCAAAAGCGGGTGCGCGGGCTTGGACCCAAGAATGCTCACCGATCCCACGTCGAGCGCGAAATGCTGTCCCTCGACGATGGCGAGGCCGATCCACCGCGCCGCGAGCGCACAGCTGAACTGGCCATGCGAGAACAACGCGATATTTCCTTCGACCGCGAGCAGGCGGTCGATCAGCCGGTCGGCCCGCTGAGAGACCTCTGCTGGCGTTTCCCCGCCGGGGCAACCATCGCGGAACACGTTCCAGGTCGGGATTTCGGTGCGAATGTCGTCGCTGCTGCGCCCTTCATAATCGCCATAATCCCATTCGGAGAGATCCGCGGAGACACCCGCGTGCCCGGCGAGCCCGGCGAGTTCGCAAGTTTCGCGCGCGCGGCGCATGGGGCTGGTCATTACCAAGGCGAACGACACGTCGGCAAACCATGCTTTCAGGGCGTGTGCCATTACTTCGCCCGCAGCGGTGAGCGGCAGATCAGTGGTGCCTGTGTGCCGCCCGTCTCGCGACCATTCGGTCTCGCCATGGCGGACAAGATAGACGGTGGGGAGGATGGCGTTCACCGGATCAGCGCCGGGCTAGGAGCACCTGAATGAGGCTCACCCTCCATCGTCGGGTCATAGCCACCACCGCGCGCGGCACGGTCGCACTCGGCTCGATGGGCTAGCATCGCCTGCGCGGCCTGCACGTTGTCCCGCTGCCCTCCCCAGATCTCAAGCGCCGGCTGCTGGATCGCGCGAGCAAAGGAGAATGTCAGTCGCCAAGGCATTCGCCCCAGGAAGCGTACATTCATCGCATTGAGCCGCGCGGTGGCGAGTTCGGCCGGCTGGCCGCCCGACAAGAAGGCGATACCCGGTACCGCGGCGGGCACCGCACGAAGCAACACGGCAAGCGTCGCATCGGCTATTTCGTCGAGTCCGGGCTGGGCTGGGCAGTCCGCGCCAGCGATGACCATGTTGGGCTTGAGAATCGCGCTCTCGAGAGCGACCCCCTGCTCGTAGCAATGGCGAAAGACGGCGCGCAGCACCGCCTCGGTGACTTCGCCGCAGCGTGCGATGTCGTGGCGACCGGCCATCAGCACCTCGGGCTCGATCATCGGGACCAGACCGGCTTGCTGACACAATGCCGCATAGCGCGCGAGCGCCTGGGCGTTCGCCTCGATGCAGCCGCGGCTGGGAAGTCCATCGGCGATGGTAATTATGCCCCGCCATTTGGCGAAGCGCGCGCCGATCCGCGCGTAGTCGTCGAGCCGCGCGCCCAGTCCGTCGAGCCCCTCGGTGATCTTCTCGCCGGGGTGCCCTGCAAGGTCGGTCGTGCCGGCGTCGACCTTAATGCCGGGGATGATCTCGGCATCGGCCAATAGCGAAAGGAAGGACGTGCCGTCACCGGTGGTCTGGCGGATCGTTTCATCGGAGAGAATGACGGCGCTGATTGACTGGCGGAGCTTGGGCGTTGTCACCAACAATTCGCGCCACTCGCGCCGCTTCTCTGCGGTCTGCGGTATGCCGAGCGCAGCGAAGCGGCGATTGCAGGTGCCGATGCTCTCGTCGATCGCGAGCAAGCCCTTGTCTTGTGCGATCAACTCCCACGCGACATGCGCCAATTGGTCGGGGCTCATGCTTGTTCCCCCCAGGTCCAGTTGCGGATTTCGGGCATGTCCTCGCCGTGGCGGTCGATGAA
>JACDGO010000320.1 GCA_013821585.1 Sphingomonadaceae bacterium | reverse complement strand
GGCGTCGAAACGAATCCACCCCGGGTGTTGCACGAATCGCACAGACTCGGGCGCGCGCCTTGCGGGCGCGGGTCCAGAGGCTATAACGCCGCGACCCCGTTTCCGCTCCGCCCAAAGGATTTACATGCCCCGCCGCCTGCCCTTGGCGATCCTGCTCGCCGCCGTTTCGCTCACCGCCGCCTGCGGACACAGGGAGCGCCCGCGCGCCGACCTCGCCGCGTCGAAGGTGACGACGATCGGGATCAATGCCTATCTGTGGCGCGCTGCGCTCGACACCGTGTCGTTCATGCCGATCCTCCAGACCGATTCGAACGGCGGGGTGATCGTCACCGACTGGTATGTAAACCCGAGCGTGCCGTCCGAGCGGATGAAACTGACCGTCACGATTCTCGACCAGGATCTGCGCGCCGACGCGGTGCGCGTCGCCGCCTCGCGCCAGGTGCTGACGAACGGCCAGTGGACCGATGCGCCCGTTCAGGCGGCAACGGTGCAGAAGCTCGAGGACATCATCCTCACCAAGGCGCGCGACCTGAGACGCAACGCCGTCGCGGGGTGATCGACGCGTGAGCACGGGCTTCAACCATTTGAAGGCTGACGCGCGCTGGCAAGCCGAGTGGGAAGCGGCGCAAAGCTTCGCCGCGCCCGCCGTCCCCGGCGATAAGGCCACCTATATCCTCGAGATGTTCCCCTATCCCTCGGGGCGCATCCACATGGGGCACGTCCGCAACTACGCGATGGGAGACGTGCTCGCGCGCTACAAGCGCATGACCGGCCATGCCGTCCTTCATCCGATGGGCTGGGACGCGTTCGGCATGCCCGCCGAGAACGCGGCGATGGAGAAGGGCGTGCATCCGGGCGACTGGACGCGTGCGAACATCGCGGCGATGCGCGCGCAGCTGAAGCGCCTGGGGCTCGCGATCGATTGGAGCCGCGAACTCGCGACCTGCGAGCCCGATTATTACGGGCACGAGCAGGCGCTGTTCCTCGATCTCTACAAAGCCGGGCTGGTCTACCGCCGTGAATCCTCGGTCAACTGGGATCCGGTCGACATGACCGTGCTCGCCAACGAGCAGGTAATCGACGGCCGAGGCTGGCGGTCGGGCGCTCTCGCCGAGAAGCGCAAGCTCAACCAGTGGTTCCTGCGGATCACCGATTTCGCCGAGGAGCTGCTCGACGGGCTGGCGACGCTCGACCAATGGCCCGACAAGGTCCGGCTGATGCAGGAGAACTGGATCGGCAAGTCGAAGGGCTTGCGCGCCGGCTTCGCCGTCACTGGGTCGGACGAGATCATCGACGTCTTCACGACGCGGCCCGACACGATCTTCGGCGCGAGCTTCGTTGCGATCGCGGCCGAGCACCCGCTCGCGCAGCGGCTCGCCGAGAAACGCTACGCGCTGCAGCAGTTCATCGAGGAATGCCGCAAAGGCGGGACGACGGCGGCCGAGATTGAAACGGCGGAAAAGATTGGGTTCGACACCGGCCTGACCGTCGTGCACCCGCTCGATCCTGCACGGCGCCTCCCCGTCTTCGTCGCGAACTTCGTGCTGATGGATTATGGAACGGGCGCGGTGATGGGCGTGCCCGCGCACGATCAGCGCGACTTCGAGTTCGCGCACAAATACGAGCTGCCGGTTCGGCGGGTCGTGGCGGAGCCTGGCCCCGCGCAGGCGGGGGGCGATGCGGCCGATCCGGTTTTCAAGGGTAGCGAGGCGTTTACCGGACCGGGTCGGGTGGTTAATTCGGATTTTCTCGACGGAATGACGGTCGAGGAGGCGAAGGCGGCGGTCATCGCCCGCGCCGAGAGCGAGGGGTGGGGCGAAGGACAGACGCAATACCGCCTGCGCGACTGGGGCGTTTCGCGTCAGCGTTACTGGGGCACCCCGATCCCGATCATCCATTGCGGCTTTTGCGGCATCTTGCCTGTGCCGCGCTCGCAATTGCCGGTCGTCCTGCCCGAGGATGTGAGCTTCGACGTTCCCGGCAATCCGCTCGACCGGCATCCGACGTGGAAGCATGTGCCGTGCCCCAATTGCCGCGAGCCGGCGCTGCGCGAGACTGACACGCTCGATACCTTCGTCGATTCGTCGTGGTATTTCATCCGCTTCGCGAGCCAGCCCAGGGACAAGCCATTCGACCGCGAGGAGGCCGAGCGCTGGCTTCCGGTCGGGCAATATATCGGCGGTGTCGAGCATGCGATCCTGCATTTGCTCTATGCGCGCTTCTGGACGCGCGCGCTCAAGCATATCGGCCGGCTCGACATCGCCGAACCGTTCGCCGGGCTGTTCACGCAAGGGATGGTCACCCACGAGACCTACAAGGGACCGGCGGGAGAGTGGCTGGCGCCGGAAGAGGTCGAGACACGGGGTGGCCTCACCGTCATGCGAGATGGCGGGGCGCCGGTGATCGTCGGGCGGCTGCAGGCGATGTCCAAGTCGAAGCGCAACGGCGTCGACCCCGAGCCGATGTTCGCGGCTTACGGCGCGGACGCGGTGCGCTGGTTTATGCTCAGCGACAGCCCCCCCGAGCGCGACTTGCCGTGGAGCGAGGCCGGGATCGAGGGCACATGGAAATTTGTCCTGCGGCTGTGGCGGCTATTCGAGTCGCCCAAGGGACATGCGGGCGACGACGCGGCGCTGACGCGCATTCTCCACCGCGCGATCGCGGGCGTCGGCGCCGACATCGAGGCGCTGCATTTCAATAAGGCTGTGGCGCGCATCCACGAACTCGCCAATGCGATCGAGAAAGCCGCGCCGTCGGCGGCGCGCGACGAAGCAATCGAAACGCTCGTGCTGCTCGTCGCGCCGATGCTGCCGCATCTCGCCGAGGAAGCCTGGGCGGCGATGGGCAAGCCCGCCCTGGTCGCCGACGCGTCCTGGCCCGCGTACGACCCGGCGCTGCTGGTCGACGACGAGGTGACGATCGCGGTGCAGGTCAACGGCAAGCTGCGCGACACGCTCACCGTTGCCAAGGGCACGCCGCGCGACGCGCTCGAAGCCCAGGCGCTCGCTTCGGACAAGATCGTGAAGCTCTTGGGCGGCGCGACGCCGAAGAAAGTGATTGTCGTTCCCGACCGGCTGGTCAATCTCGTCGCGTGAAACGCCTCGCGCTCCTCCTGATGCTCGGTCTCGCCGGTTGCGGCCTCAGGCCGCTCTACGCGGGCGGGGCGGCAGGACCCGTCGCGCAAACGCTCGCGGGCGTCGCGGTCGCGCCGATCGAGGGCAAGAGCGGCTGGCTGATGAAGAATGCGCTCGTCGATCGTCTGCAGGCGACGGGGACGCCGCGCTATCGCCTGGAGGTCGAACTCAACGACAAGATCGAGGGGTTCGGTGTGCGCAGCGACGATACGGTGACGCGCGAGCGGCGAACGCTGCGCGCGCGTTATCGCCTGGTCGACGCGACGCGGGGCACGATACTGCTCGACGCGACGGCGGGATCGGACACGGGCATCGACGTCGTTTCATCCGAATATGCGACGATCGCCGCCGAGGACACCGCGCTCGAACATCTCGCCGGGATCGTCGCCGACCAGATTGTCGCGCGCCTCGCGCTCTACGCCGGGCGCAGCGCGACGTCGCGATGAAGGTCGCGGCGTGAAGGCGAACGAGGCGCAGGTTGCGCGCGCGCTCGACGCACCTGGCGCGACGCGGCTGTTTCTACTCCACGGACCG
>JACDGO010000319.1 GCA_013821585.1 Sphingomonadaceae bacterium | reverse complement strand
GATATAGGCGTTGGGCTCGCCCTGATCCTTGAGGATCTTCTCGATCAGCCCCGCGAGGCCCGCTGCGCCCTTGCCGAACACGCCTTCGGCCGCGCCGATCAGATCGTCCTTGTGATAGGTCGGCGTACGCTGCGTCGCGAGCGCGCTCGCGGGTGCGCCCTCCGTTCCCGTCGCGGTGACCGGCGGGGAAGCGGCAGGCTGCGCGGGCGGCGGAGGCGGCTCGTTCGCGGGAACGGTCGTCGTGTCGGCGGGAGGCGCGCCCGCCTGCGAATCGAGCGCATAGCCGCGCTCGCCCGGCTGCGGCGCGACATCGGCCTGCGCGGCGGAATTTGGATCGACCGTGCGCACCTGCGCGGCGACAGGCGCGGCGGCAAGCGCCAGCCCCGCCGCGACGAACGATAGGAAAGCGATACGCATCGAAATTGTCCCCCCAAACTCTCTCGCCGTGGTTAAGCCGCTTCGACCTGTCGGCGCAATGAACGGCGCGCCGACCCGAGTCGATCATGCGCCCGGCTGCGCCATTGCCCGCGCGAATCTCCGCCGTTATAGCCCGCCGCCAAGGCCGGAAACGCGCCGGAGACGTGGGTGAGTGGCTGAAACCAGCGGTTTGCTAAACCGCCGTAGGGGGATTACTCCTACCGAGGGTTCGAATCCCTCCGTCTCCGCCAGAATGCCTTGGGGCTTCGCGAGTTGGATTTCCCGAATTCCCTTCTCTTTGCGACGCTTCCGGTTTCCCGGTGCGGGGCCGGACCCGCGCGCGCACTATCGGTTGTCGCGGCCTGAAGAGGAGGACGTCATGCCGCGCGGTGACAAGGGCGCCTATACCGACAAGCAGAAGCGCAAGGCCGGGCATATCGAAGAAGGTTACGAGAAGCGCGGCGTTCCCAAGTCGGAAGCCGAAGGCCGCGCCTGGGCGACGGTGAACAAGGAATCGGGCGGTGGCAGCAAGTCGGGCTCGGGGCGCGGCAAGCCCGACACGCACGTATCGTCGTCGCGCGGCGGCAAGGCGCACAAGTCTGGCTCGCCCGAACAACGCTCCGCCGCGGCGCGCAAAGGCTGGGACACGCGACGCAAGGGCGGCGGTTAGCCGCGCCCGAAATAGCCTTCCATATATTGCGCGAACGGGCGCGCCTTGTAACGCGGACGGGTGAACGCTTCCCCGACTCCGATGATGGCGCAATATCTCGCGCTGAAGGCCGAGGCGTCCGATTGCCTGTTGTTCTATCGGATGGGCGATTTCTTCGAACTGTTCTTCGAGGACGCGCGCGCCGCGTCGGCGTGCCTCGACATCGCGCTGACCGCGCGCGGCGAGCATGACGGCGCGAAAATCCCGATGTGCGGCGTCCCCGTCCACGCCGCCGACGCCTATCTCGCGCGGCTGATCAGGGGCGGCCACCGCGTCGCCATCGCCGAGCAGGTCGAGACGCCCGCGCAGGCGAAGGCGCGCGGATCGAAATCGCTCGTCGCGCGCGCGATCGTCCGCGTCGTCTCGGCGGGAACGCTGACCGAGGACGCGCTGCTCGACGGCAAGGCCTCGAACTGGCTGGTCGCGGTGGCGCGCGCGGGCGCTGCGTTGGGGTTGGCGGCGGCGGATATTTCGACCGGGCGCTTCGAGCTGTGCGAGGTCGACGAGGCGGGTCTCGACGCGGAGTTGGCGCGATTGTCCCCGGCCGAAGTTGTCACCCCAGCGAAGGCTGGGGTCTCGGGCGGCAGGGAGACCCCGGCCTTCTCCGGGGTGACGGTCATCGAGCTTCCCTCGACAGACTTCGACTCCGCCAAAGGCGAAGCCCGCCTCAAGGCGCTCCACGGCGTCGCGACGCTCGACGGCTATGGGGCGTTCGGCCGCGCCGAGCTCGCGGCGGCGGGCGGGCTGCTCGCCTATCTCGATCATGCGGGAAAGGGCGCGCTCTCTTTCCTCGCCGCGCCCGTCCGCCGCACGGCGACCGAGCATATAGCGATCGACGCGGCGACGCGCGAGAGCCTCGAGCTGACCGCGACCGCCAGTGGGGCGCGCGCGGGATCGCTGCTCGATTGCATCGACCGGACGGTGACCGGGGCGGGCGCGCGGCTGCTCGCCGCCGATCTGTCCGCTCCGCTGACGGACAAGGCCGCGATCGACGCGCGGCTCGACCTCGTTTCGCATTGGGCGGCGGATTCGGGGCGGCGCGAGGCGCTGCGCGGTACGCTCAAGCGCCTGCCCGATATCGCGCGCGCGCTCGCGCGGCTGTCGGCGGGACGCGGATCGCCTCGCGATCTCGGCGCATTGCGCGACGGATTGGCGGCGGCTTGGGAGCTTCGCGAAAGCCTTGCCACCGCCCCCGAACGCCCGCCGCTGCTCGACGCCTTGCTCCCTTCGCTCGCCGGCCACGGCGCGCTGATCGACATGTTGCGGCGCGCGCTGGTCGAGGCGCCGCCGATCGATGCGAGCGCGGGCGGTTATATCGCGCCCGGATACGACGCCGCGCTCGACGATCTGCGCGACACAGGCGGGCACGGGCGGCGCGAGATCGCCGCGCTCGAAGCGCAATTCCGGCAAGAGACCGGCATTTCGGTGCTGAAAATCCGTCACAACGGCGTGCTCGGTTATCATATAGAGGTGCCCGCGCGCGCCGCCGACCCGCTGATGCGCGCGGACTCGGGCTTCACGCACCGCCAGACGCTCGCGGGCGTCGTCCGCTTCAACGCGCCCGCACTGCACGAGGCGGCGCTGAAGGTCGGTCAGGCGGGCGCGCACGCGCTCGCCGCCGAGGCCGCACATTTCGAGGAGCTGACGGGCCTCGCGCTCACTTCCGCCCCCGCGATCAGTGCGACCGCCGACGCGCTCGCCCGGCTCGACGTCGCGGCGGCCAATGCAGAAGCCGCGATTGAGGGAAACTGGTGCCGCCCCGCGCTCGTCGAACATCCGTGCCTCGAAATCGAGGGCGGACGCCACCCGGTGGTCGAGGCGGCGGTGGCGAAGACCGGCGGGCGCTTCGTCGCCAACGACTGCAAGCTGTCGGAAGGCGACCGGCTGTGGCTCGTCACCGGCCCGAACATGGGCGGCAAATCGACTTTCCTGCGCCAAAACGCGATCATAGCGGTGATGGCGCAGGCGGGGTTCTTCGTTCCCGCGACCGGCGCGACGATCGGCCTTGTCGACCGGCTGTTCAGCCGCGTCGGCGCTTCGGATAATCTCGCGCGCGGGCGATCGACCTTCATGGTCGAGATGGTCGAGACCGCAGGGATCCTAGCCCAAGCGACGCCGCGCTCGCTGGTGATCCTCGACGAAGTCGGGCGCGGCACCTCGACCTATGACGGGCTCGCGATCGCCTGGGCGGTCGTCGAGGCGGTGCACGACGTCAACACATGCCGCTGCCTGTTCGCGACGCATTATCACGAACTCACGCGCCTCGCCGAAAAGCTCGATTCGCTCTCGCTCCACCACGTCCGCGCGCGCGAGTATAAGGGCGACCTCGTCCTCCTCCACGAGCTCGCCCCCGGCCCCGCCGACCGCAGCTACGGCATCGCCGTCGCGCGGCTGGCGGGGCTGCCCCCGCCCGTGCTGGACCGCGCCAAGTCGGTGCTGGCGAAGCTGGAGGCGGGCCGCGCCGCGACCGGCGGGCTGGCGGTGGGGCTCGACGATTTGCCTTTGTTCGCGGCGTTGGTTGAGGAGGAAGCGGGCGATCCGTTGCA
>JACDGO010000318.1 GCA_013821585.1 Sphingomonadaceae bacterium | reverse complement strand
CCCCTTCGCTGCGCTTGAGGAAACCGATCACCGCATAGGTCACGGGCGTCAGCAGCGCTTCCCAACCGACCTTCAGCGCCCAGTTGGTCACCATCACCGTCAGCACCAGCGCGTTCGTCCATCCCTGCGCGCTCCAAAACGCAAGCGGGTAGAAAATGAGGCTGTCGACGCCCTGGCCGAACACGGTCGAACCGATCGTCCGCGTCCAGAGATGCCGCCCCTTGGTCCAAATCTTCATCTTGGCGAGGACAAACGAGTTGACCAACTCGCCCGCCCAGAACGCGCAGATGGAGGCGAAGACGATGCGCGGCACCTGGCCGAACACGCTTTCGTACGCCGCCTGGTTGGTCCAGCCGGGCGCGGGCGGGAGCGCGACGACGACCCAGCTCATGAACGCCATGAACACGACCGCGCCGAACCCCGCCCAGATGCAGCGCCGCGCGCGGGCGTAGCCATAGACCTCGGTCAGCACGTCGCCGATCACGTAGCTGATCGGGAAGAACAATATGCCCGCGCCGAAGGTGAAGCCCCACAGGCTCGCGACCTTGCCCGCGCCGATGACGTTCGACAGCAGCAGGATCGCGACGAACGCCGCCATCATGAAGTCGAACCAGCGGAACTGCGCGATCGCCCCCGCGTCGGTCGCCGCCGGTGATTGCCCCTTGCTCATGGGCGTGGAGCCTAGGGCGTTTCCGCGCTATCGCAACTCCCCTAGGCGCCCGTAGCTCAGCTGGATAGAGCACGAGACTTCTAATCTTGAGGCCGCAGGTTCGACTCCTGCCGGGCGCGCCATTTCTTGAAGAAGCGAATGCCGGTGTCCCGTGTCGAGACGGTCGTCCCACTCACGCGTCTTGACTCGTTCGTCTATCCAGCGCCTGATCTAGACTGATTGACCGGTAATTTAATTGTCTGTCAGGGGGAATTTCCATGACCGCGCGCCGCAACGCTTTGCTGACGATATCCGCGCTCGCGGGTTTCGGTGCGCTCGTCGCGACCCCGGCGCGCGCTTCGCAGATCGACATCTCTCCATTCGTCGATTCAAACCTTCGCGGCGGCGGCTATACCAACGGAACGATGTATCCGGTAGGCGGCAGCACGGTGACGATTGGCGCGGTCGATTTCAAGCTCGCCCCCGTTGTCGGCGATGTGAACGGCACCGGCGTCATCCAGTATGACATCGGCGAAGCCGACCGCGTCATCCCGATCGGCGAGATCGGCGTGACCACGGTCTACACGCTGATCAACTCGGGTTTTGGTTCGCTAGGCACGTTTATCGGCTAGCTCACCTTCACGGGCCTCGCCAGTGGCGCTTACGTCTATGACCTTGTCGAGGGCAGCAACGTCCGCGACCATTTTCAGGGCGGTTTCGTTAATACTCTGACCAGCCCCGACGTGTTCGGCACGGCGCTGTTCGGCGACGGATCGGTACGGCTCGATGGGCAGAAGATCGTGCTGCCGGCGAGCTTCGCGACCGATACCCTCGTCAGCATCACCTTCGCCGGCGACCCATCGCATAGCTTCGCCGATGGGATACCTTTCCTGGCGGCCGTCAACACGGCCGTCGCGGGGGTGCCCGAACCCGCTGCCTGGGCGATGATGATCGCGGGCTTCGGCCTGACGGGAACGGCGTTGCGTTATCGCCGACGCCGCACGCGCATCGTGCTCGGCTGACGCCGATTAGCTAGGCTCGTCCTAACCGAACCAGCGCTCCATCCAGAGCCTGCAAGAAGCACGAGCGATCCACGTTCGAAAACGGCGCGGGGCCGCCGACGACGTCGCCGCCCGCGCGCAAGTCCGCCATGATCGCGCGCGTCGCGATCGCCGCGCCGATCGACCCGGCGGTGAACGGCTTGCCGGTCGGCGCGATCACCGTCGCGCCAGCCTTCAGGCAGCGGTCGGCAAGCAGGATGTCCGACGTCACGGCTATCGTGCGCGGCCCCGCGCGCTCGGCGATCCAGTCGTCGGCGGCGTCGAACTCGGGACCGACCACGACGCGCTCGACACGCGTATCGACCGGCACGCGCATCGCCATGTTGCTGACCACCGCGACGGTCGCGTCGTGGCGAAAGGCGACGCGGTAGATTTCGTCCTTCACCGGGCACGCGTCGGCATCGACGAGGATGCGAGTGTTCAAGGCACGCTGTCCGGGATTGGCCCGACCGCGAGCAGCTCGATCGCATTCTCCGCGCCCTGAAAGGCGACGCGGTCGCCCGGCCCCGCGCCGATCAACGCGCGCGCGAGCGGCGCGGTGAAGGCGATAAGGCCCGCCGCGGGATCGGCTTCGTCACTGCCGACGATATCGACGGTTCGCTCTTCGCCGTCGATACGGAAAGCGACGCGCGAGCCGAAGCCGGTCTCGTCGCCGGGCGGAAGCGGAGCAATACGCGCGGTGGCGAGGCGCGCGCGCCAGTAGCGCAGGTCGCGCTTGCCTTCGTCGTCGAGAGCCGCCGCTTCGAGCGCTTCGACGCGCGCCGCGATCCGCGCGAGCCCGCGCGCCGTCACCAGATTTGGCCCCGGGGGGATTGGCACCTCGAACTTCGGCTCCTTGTGCTCCTCGTCGCTCTCACGGCGAAACGCGACACTCATTTTCCTGTCCTTCGCAATCCGCGATCGGGCGCGCATAATGGCGCGAAACGGGCGGGAGAGCGAGGATGAGCGGACTGGCGATCGTTACGGGAGCTTCAGCGGGACTTGGCGACGGCTTCGCGGTGGAGCTGGCTAAGCGCGGACAGCCTCTTCTCCTCGTCGCGCGACGTGCGGAACGGCTCGACGCGCTCGCTGAAAAATTGCGCGCGGCGCACGGAATCGAGGTCACGACCCTCGCTGCGGATCTCGGCGCGGAAGGAGGCGCGGCACAGGTGATCGCGCGCATCGGCGGCCGGCCGGTCGCGACGCTCGTCAACAACGCCGGATCCGGTCTGCGCGGGGCGTTCGCCGAGATCGACGGGCCGGCACAGTCGGCGATGGTGCGGCTCAACTGCGTGGCGCTGATGGAATTGTGCCACGGCGTCCTGCCCGGCATGATCGCGGCAAAAGCGGGCGGCATTCTCAATATCGCCTCGACCGCGGCGTTTCAGCCCGGCCCCTGGATGGCAGTCTATTATGCGACCAAGGCGTTCGTGCTGAGCTTTTCAGAAGCGCTGCACGAGGAAGTGAAGGATCAGGGCGTAAAGGTCGCGGCGCTCTGCCCCGGTCCGACGCGCACCGAATTCGCCGACGCCGCCGGCATGGGCGAATCGGCGTTGTTCAAATACATGGGCAGCGAAGCCGGGAGCGTCGTACGCGACGGCCTCGCCGCGCTCGATGCCAACCGGGCGGTCAAGATTTCGGGCGTCGCCAATGCCCTGATGGCCGAATCGATCCGCCTGACGCCGCGCGGGGTCGCGCGGCGCTTGGCGGGATCGTTGCAGAAATCTAGATCCTGAGGCCGACGCGCGCGTAGAGTGGCATAAGCCTTCCAAGCCGGCGTGGCTGACTGATCGCGGTCTGTCGCCGCGGCGGAACCGCGCGCGGCGAGGTTGACAGCGGGGGGCCGCTCGCATAGCAGCGCGCTTCCCTCGGGCGGCGTTGCTGGTCGAGCCATTTGCTTTGAAGAGAAGACGAAAGCCATGTTCGCAGTCGTGCGCACGGGCGGCAAGCAATATCGCGTCGCCGCCGGAGACAAGATCGTCGTCGAT
>JACDGO010000317.1 GCA_013821585.1 Sphingomonadaceae bacterium | reverse complement strand
GCGTCACCGGCATGGCGCTCAACTTCGCGACCGTCGGACTGTTGCCGCTCGCCGAGGCGCAGTCGATCTGGTTCACGATTCCCCTGTTCGCGACGATCCTGGGCGCGCTGTGGCTCGGCGAGCAGGTCGGCCGCTACCGCTGGGGCGCGGTCTTCGTCGGATTTATCGGCGTGCTGATCGTCTTCCAGCCGCAGTCGGGGCATTTCCCCATGCTCGGCGGCAGCATCGGTCTCGCGTCGTCGGTGATGGTTGCCGTGACCGCGATCCTCGTCCGCCAGATCGGCCGCACCGAGCCGTCGCTGACGACCGTCTTCTGGTTCGGCGTGATCTCTGCCACGGCGCTCGTGATCCCGTTGTTCTGGGCGCTCGGGCGGCACGACGCAGCGACATGGGGATTGCTCGCGGCGATGGGACTGGTCGGCAGCGTCGGCCAGATCGCGCTGACCTTTTCGCTGCGCTTCGCGCCTGTGTCGGTGGTCGCGCCGGTCGACTATGCGAGCCTGATCTGGGCGACCGCTTTCGGCGTACTGCTCTTCGGCAACTGGCCGACGCCGTGGACGTGGGTCGGAACGCCCGTCGTCATCGCGAGCGGACTCTACATCGTCTGGCGCGAGCATCGGCTTTCGCGCGAGAACACGAGCGTCGCCGCGCCCAACTAGTCCTTCCAGACGAGTACCGGCTTGCGCGCCGCGAGCGTCTCGTCGAGCCGCGCGCGCGGGGCGAAGTGCGGCGCGGACTTCAGCGCCGGATCGCCCGCCTTCGCGCGCTCCGCGACCGCGCGCAGCGCGGCGATGAACTGGTCGAGCCCCGCCTTCGATTCGGTCTCGGTAGGCTCGACGAGCATCGCGCCGTGGACGACGAGCGGGAAGTACATCGTCATCGGGTGAAAACCCTCGTCGATCAGCCCCTTGGCGACGTCGAGCGTCGTGAAGCCTTCCGCCAGGCCGTCATCGGAGAACAGCGCCTCGTGCATGCACGGACCGCCGACGGCGAACGGCGCGTCGAGCACGTCGCTCAGGCTGCGCAAAATATAGTTGGCGTTGAGCACCGCATCGCCCGACACCTGCGCGAGACCGTCGGCGCCGTGGCTTAGGATATAGGCGAGCGCGCGCGTGAACATGCCCATCTGGCCGTGGAACGCGACCATGCGCCCGAACGACGACGCGTGATGATCGCCCGCCGTCTCCTCCTCGACGAGGAGATAATGTCCATCCTCCTTATCGACGAACGGAAGCGGCGCGAAAGGCGCGAGCGCCTCGGAGAAAACCACCGGCCCCGCGCCCGGCCCGCCGCCGCCGTGCGGCGTCGAGAAGGTCTTGTGAAGATTGATGTGCATCGCGTCGATGCCGAGATCGCCCGGGCGCACCCGCCCGACGATCGCGTTGAAGTTTGCGCCGTCGCAATAGACCAGAGCACCCGCCGCGTGGACCGCGTCGGAGATCGCCTTCATGTCGCGCTCGAACAGGCCGCAGGTGTTGGGGTTGGTGATCATCACCGCCGCGACGTCCGGTCCGAGCCTGCCCTTCAGCGCTTCGAGATCGACGCGTCCATCGGGCGTCGCCGGGATATCCTCGACCGCATAGCCCGCGAACGCGGCCGTCGCGGGATTGGTCCCGTGCGCGCTCGTCGGGACCAGCACCACCGAACGCGCGTCGCCGCGCGCCTCCAATGCCGCGCGGATCGCGAGCAGCCCGCACAGCTCGCCGTGCGCGCCCGCTTTGGGCGACATCGCGACCGCCGGCATGCCAGTCAGCATCTTCAGCCAATGCGCGAGTTCGTCGATCAGCTTGAGCGCGCCCTGCACGGTATCGACGGGCTGCAAGGGGTGGATATCCGCGAACCCCGGAAAGCGCGCGATCTTCTCGTTGAGGCGCGGGTTGTGCTTCATCGTGCACGATCCGAGCGGGAAGACGCCGAGGTCGATGCCGTAATTCTGGCGGCTGAGGCGGGTGTAGTGGCGGACCGTCTCTGGCTCGGACAGACCCGGAAGGCCGATCGGGGCATTACGGGCGAGGTCGCCGAATCGGTCGCCTACCGCCGCTTCAGGAAAATCGACGCCCGTCGTCTCGGGCGATCCAATCTCGAAGATCAGCGGTTCCTCGAGCATCAGCGCGCGGTTGCCGGTGACGGTCGCCGGGATTTCGCCCGAGACGGCTTCGGGGCGCGTGACGCGGCCTTCGCTGAGCATCATCATGCCAGCGCCTCCGTCAGCGCATCGGCGAAGGTTTCGATGTCCTCTTCGGTCGTCGTTTCCGTCACCGCGACGACCAAGCCGCTCGCGAGGTTCGTAACGTCCGGATAAAGTCGCCCGAGTGACACGCCCGCGAGCACGCCGCGCTCCGCCAGCGTTCGCACCACCGGTCGCGCCTCGCGCCCGAGGTCGAGGGTGAATTCGTTGAAAAAGCCGTCGTTGACCAATGTCACGCCCGGGACGCTCGTGAGCCGGTCGGCCGCCCGGCAGGCCAGACCGTGGTTGAGCGCCGCAAGATCGCGCAGACCGCGCTCGCCCAGCAACGTCATGTGGATCGAGAAGGCGAGCGCACACAGGCCGGAATTGGTGCAGATGTTCGATGTCGCCTTCTCTCGACGGATGTGCTGCTCGCGCGTCGAAAGCGTCAGCACGAAGCCGCGTTTGCCGTTGGCGTCGACCGTCTCTCCGCACAGCCGCCCCGGCATCTGGCGGACATATTTGTCCTTGCACCCGAACAGCCCGACATAAGGGCCGCCGAACTGGAGGCCGACGCCAATCGACTGGCCTTCGCCCACGACGATGTCCGCGCCCATCTCGCCGGGCGACTTGATCGCGCCCAATGCGACCGGCTCGGTGACGACCGTGATCAGCAATGCACCCTTTGCCTGGCAACGCGCGGCGAGTTCGGAGAGATCGCCGATCCGGCCCAGGATGTCGGGATATTGCACGACGACGCACGAAGTTTCGCCATCGATCGCTTGAAGCAGCCGCGCGGTGTCTGTCCCGGCTGTCAGCGCGGGAACCGCTGTGTCGAGCACGTCTCCCGTGAAACGCGCCATCGTCTTCGCGACGCTGACATAGTGCGGATGCAGCCCCGCAGACAGGATCGCCTTCCCGCGCCGCGTAATCCGCCGCGCCATTGTGATCGCCTCCCAACCCGCGGTCGATCCGTCATACATTGAGGCGTTGGCGACATCGGTGCCGAACAGCCGCGCCACCTGCGTCTGGAATTCGAACAGCACTTGAAGCGTGCCCTGTGCGATCTCTGGCTGATAAGGCGTGTAGGCGGTCAGGAACTCGCCGCGCTGGATGAGATGGTCGACGCTCGCCGGAACGTGATGCCTGTATGCCCCGCAGCCGAGGAAGAACGGCCCGTCCCCCGCCGCGCGGTTCTGCCTCGCGAGCGTCGCGAGATGGCGTTCGACCTGAAGCTCGGTCGCATGGTCCGGCAGGCCCGCGACCGGACCGGACAGGCGCGCGGCTTCGGGAACGTCGGCGAACAGCGCGTCGATCGACGGCGCGCCGATCACGTCGAGCATCGCCGTCCGATCCATGTCGGTGAGGGGGAGGTATCTCATAGTTTCGTCACCCCAGCGAAAGCTGGGGTCTCCTTGCGGGTTCGCGCCAATTCTTCACGAGATCCCGGCTTTCGCCGGGATGACGGCTTAAAGGGAGCTGACGAACGCCTTGTACGCGCCCTCGTCCATCAGCCCGTCG
>JACDGO010000316.1 GCA_013821585.1 Sphingomonadaceae bacterium | reverse complement strand
GGCCCGCGCGCGCGATTCTCGAAAGCAAGCCCGAGGCGCATCTGAAGGGCGACGGCCTCGACATCAGCGTGCCGAGCCGCTCCGGGGGCAGCGTCGCAGTCGCGCATTATCCGGCGCGGGTGCTCGGCGCGCTGGCGCGTCCGTCAGGGTTCTCCGGGCCGCTCACGCTCGAACTCCAGACGCCCGACGGCCTGCTGCCGCTCGTTTCCCGTGAAAATCAGATGCTCCTCGCCGACCAGACTTACGGCGCGCCGGTAGGCCTGCTCGACCTGTCGCTCGACATGACGGTCGACGAGGTGCCGTTCAGCGCGGCCGACGCGCTCCTGACCTTCCTGCCGCTGCTGATGTGGGCGTCGGCGGCGGCGCTTGGCTTCCTCGTCGTCGACCGGCTGTTGATCGGGCCCCTCGAGGCGCTGCGCGCGGCCGTCGCCGCCTACCGGCCGGGGCAACCCTTCGTGTTTCCGAAGATGCGCACGCCCGCGCGCGAAATCCGCGAGCTCGGCCAGGCGGTTGAAAAGTTCGGCAGCGAGCTCGCGACGCACGAAGCCGGCCTCGAGCGCGCGCTCGCCGACCAGGTCAAGCTGACGCGCGAGGTTCACCACCGCGTTAAGAACAACCTTCAGGTCGTGGCGTCGCTGATCAGCCTGCACGCGCGCGGCGCGCCGTCGCGCGACGCGGCGGACGCCTATGCGTCGATCCAGCGCCGGGTCGATGCGCTCGCGATCGTCCACCGCAACCATTTCGCCGAGATCGAGAGTGGCCACGGCATCGCCGTGAAAGCGCTGATCGGCGAACTCGCCGCCAATCTGCGCGCGAGCGTGCCCGTGGACGCGATCGCGCCGGCGATCACCGTCACCGCGGCACATCTGCGCATCACGCAGGATTCGGCGATGCCGATCGCCTTTCTCCTGACCGAACTCGCCGAACTGTCGATGGCGATCGACATCGCCGCGCCAATCGCCGTATCGATCGATCGCATCGACGACGGACACGCCCGGCTGAACATCGAGTCGCGCGCGCTTCGCGGCGGCGCCGCGTTTCAAAAGCGGCTCGAGGCGCGCTACAGCCGCGTCATCACCGGTCTTGCGCGGCAGATGCGTGCGACGCTCGACCACGACGACGCAGAGGGGCGCTACACCATCGTTTTCCCCGTGCTCGACGCAGCGTGAAAAAATTTTCGCACGGCGTGGAACCCCTGCTCCGCAAGGCCGTTCAACACCTCGGACAGCGACCTTTTGCCCCCCCGCTCTCGCTGTCCAGAACAACGGGCCCGGAAATAGCGCATCCCCCCCCCCGCGCATTTCCGGGCCCATCTTTTTGTCCGGCGGCCGGCTTTCCGGAACCCGAAGCCAAGCCCAAGCATTGATCCTTACGAAATCGGGAGACGAACCATGTCGAACAAAGCCCTTTCGGTCGCTTTCGTGGCGCTCGCGCTGCTCGCCACCGCCTGCAACACGGTCCGCGGCGCCGGCCGCGACGTGCAGTCCGTCGGTTCCGCCGTCGAGAACACCGCGAAATAGGTCAGGCCGGGCGCGCTTCGCCTTCGGCGTCGCGCGCGCGCCGCCGTTCGGTGAACCAGATCGCGAGCAGCGCGAGTTCGTAGAGCAGCACCAACGGCACCGCGAGCAGCAGCATCGATCCGACATCGGGCGGCGTCAGCACGGCGGCGATCGCGCAATTTCCGACGATCGCGTAGCGCCGCGCGGAAACAAGCTGCTTGCGCGTCACAATCCCCGCGGCCTCGAGCAGCATTAGCAGTACCGGCAGCAGAAATGCGAGGCCGAAGCCGAACATGAACTGCATCACGAATTTGAGGTAGCTGCCGACATCGGGCAGCGCCTGTTGCGTCACCCCGCCAAGATCGCCCTGAAAGCCGAGCAGGAAGCGCAGTGCGAGCGGAATCGCGACGAAATAGGCGAGGCTCGCGCCCGCCACGAACAGCAACGGCGTCGCCATCAGAAACGGCGCCAGCGCCTTGCGCTCGCGCCGGTAGAGGCCGGGCGCGACGAAGCGCCAGAGCTGGTTGGCGATGACCGGGAACGCCACCATCAGCGCCGCGAAGAAAGCGACCTTCAGTTCGACGAAGAAGCCGCCGTAAATCTCGGTGTTGATCAGCGTCTTCTGGCCAGCGAAGTGCAGCGGCGCGACGAGGACCACCAGGATCGGCCGCGCGAAATAAAGGCATCCGGCGAACGCGACGGCCAGCGCCGCGAACGACCACAGCAATCGCTTCCTCAGCTCGATCAGATGATCGAGCAACGGCGCCTTGCTCGCTTCGATCTCTTCGTCGCTCATTGCGTTTCGGCGCTCGGCGCGGGCTTGGCCCTGGATCGCGGAGATTTGCGAGGCGCCGTCTCGGGGGGAGGGGGGGGTTGGGAGAAAAGGTCGCCGTTCACCGGACTGTTCGTATCGGAAGCCGGCGCCGCCGGCTCAGGAGCGGAAGCCGCTTCGGCGGGCGGAGCATCGGCGAGATCGGGCAGCGTGTGCGCGGCCATGATCCGGTCGTTCTCCTCCTTCCACTTCTTTTCCATCTCCTCGAGCTCGGCTTCGCGCACCATCGCGTCGAAGCCCGAGCGGAAATGGCGCGCCATGCCGCGCGCTTTTCCGACCCATTGGCCGACGAAGCGCATCGCGCGCGGCAGATCCTTGGGTCCGATTACGACAAGCGCGACCATCGCCAGCAGCAGCAGCTCGGACGGCGCGACGTCGAACATTCGGGCAGCCCTCAGGCCGCCGGATCGCTCGGCGGTACCGGCTGGGCGGCGGCGGCCTTCTGCCGCTCGTGCTCGGCGATGATGTCCGCGGCGGAGCGCCCTTCGATCATCGACGGGGGCGGCGGGACGGTCGAGGAACGCGGTGCGCCATCTTCCTCCGCCATGCCCTTCTTGAAGTTCTTCACGCCCTTCGCGACGTCGCCCATGAGGTTCGAGAAGCGCCCGCCCCCGAGAAGCAGCACCGCGACGATCGCGAGGATGAGGATGTGCAGCGGCGAAAAACCACCCATGACGAAAAAACTCCGTGAGGCCGATAGGCTATCTAGTCGTCTTCGCCCGCGCTTTCCACCACCTCCATCATCATGTCGTCCGAAACCGGATCGAGCAGCCCCGCCGCGCGCAGATCGTCGATCCCCGGAAGGTCGCGGCGATCCGTCAGCCCGAAGTGCGTGAGAAACGCGGGCGTCGTCGCATAGGTCAACGGGCGGCCCGGCATTTGCCTTCGCCCCGCGGGGGCGACCCACCCCGCCTCCATCAGCACGTCGAGCGTGCCGCGTGAAATCTGGACGCCGCGGATCGCCTCGATCTCGGCGCGGCTGACCGGCTCGTGATAGGCGATGATTGCGAGCGTCTCGAGCGCGGCGCGGCTGAGGCGGCGGTTCGCCTCGCGCGTCTCGCGCAGCAAATGCGCCATGTCGGGCGCGGTCTGGAAATGCCAGCGCCCGCCGCGCTCGACGAGGTTGACGCCCCGGCCCGCATAATCGTCCGCCAGCTCGGCGAGCGCCGCATCGACGCTTTCGACCGAAAGCCACCCGGCGATCGCTTCGGGCGCCAGCGGCTCTTCGCTCGCGAACAGTACCGCCTCGACCGCGCGCGCGAGGTCCGAAATCACGCGGCCTTGACCATGATCGGCGCGAATGGCTCGGCCTGCGCGATGTCGAGGCGCCCCCGCCGCGCGAGCTCGAGCGTCGCCACCACCA
>JACDGO010000315.1 GCA_013821585.1 Sphingomonadaceae bacterium | reverse complement strand
GGCCTATTCAGGCATCAACTGCCTCTATCTCTGGGCCGTAGGTGCCGACGCTGGTTACGCCAGCGCGTACTGGATGACCTACAAGCAGGCCGTCGCGCTCGGCGGGCAGGTCCGCCGAGGCGAGACGGGCTCGCTGAGCGTCTATTTCAACGCGGTCAGCAAGACCGAAACCGACGCCAACACCGGCGAGGAAAGCTCACGCCTGATCCGCTTCATGCGGCACTACGTCGTGTTCAATGCCGACCAGATCGACGGCCTGCCTCCGCATTTCACGCCGAGCGCCGAGCTCGCCGTGGTTGAACCCTCGACGCGCCAGGCCGCAATCGACGCCTTCTTTGTGCCGATCCCGGTCGATATCCGCTACGGCGGCGACAGGGCGTTCTTCTCCCCCTCGCACGATTTCGTCCAGATGCCGCGCAAAGCTGCGTTTAAGAGCCAGGATTACTTCGCCAGCACTTTGGGTCACGAATGCTGCCACTGGACCGGCCACCAGGACCGGCTCGCGCGCACCTTCGGCAAGCGGTTTGGCGACGATGCCTACGCCTTCGAGGAAATTTGCGCGACCATCGGGCAGTCCCTGATCTGCGCCGAACTCGATCTGCCGACCGACCTCCACGACAGCCACGCAAGCTATGTCGACCACTGGCTGAAGGTGCTCAAGGCGGACAAGACCGCGATCATCCACGCCGCATCGAAAGCCGAACAGGCCGTCCGCTATCTCAAATCATTCAGTGCCAACGCTGTCGCGGACATCGAAGAGGAGCCGCATGATGAAAACGCGCTTCAGTCTTGAATTGACGCTCGACGAGCCCGAGCGGCTCCGGTTGTACCAGGTCTTTCAGTATTTGGTCGAATCTGGGACCGAGGGCGCGCTCGTGTCGCACGAGCTTGCCGACTATATTTGCGCTGGCGAAACCGAGGACGGCAGGCCCGAGCAGCGGTTTGCCGAACTTATCGGCACCGAACCTCCCGGTATCGACATCATCGGCGCTGGAAAGGACAGCGTGCGTCTGTTCGACAGCGACGGCGAACCGAACCTGCGCGTGCTGTGCCAGATTATCGCCAACGTCGTGCCGCCGGTGCTGCCACTCGAGTTCTCGTTCGCGCTCGTTGACGAAGCCAAGCACCGTTTCTCGGGCGGGCTCGTCGTCATGACGGTCACGTCAGCGGAGATCCAGACAATCGATTCCATGCTCGCACGGCGCGGCGGCCAAAGGCTGCACTGAAAAGGAGAGGGGGGAGGGGAAGCATCGTCACTTCAGCAACGGAGGCGATGATGATGACCTACGACCTCGATTTTCGCTATCGCCGCGCGCTGCAACCCGAAGGCCTGTCGATCATCCAGACCGCCGTCCACGCTGTCGAGGATGCGATCAAGGACGCGCGCAACGCCGGCATCGACCCCGAACGCGACCCTGCCGTCAGGCTCCTCGCCCGACACCTCGGACGGCTCGCATCACCTTCCAGCAATGACGACGAACGCTCGGCCGACAGGGCGCTGCGCGCACAATGCATCGAACGCATCGCCGAGCTGAAGGCCAAACCCGCGATCGTCGCGCTGGTCCGGCGCGGAGTCGGCTACGACCCCGAGGCAAAGCGAGCATTCCGGCGTGAAGCGTCGCGCGCGCTGCGCCAAATCGTTGCCGAGATCGGGCTGACCCACGATCAATATTCGGTGCAGTGCTTCCCTGACCAGAGCGGACCTGCAGGCGATGTGACGCTCGCAAGCGCGAGTCTCCATCTGCGCATCACTGCAACCCACTTCAGGTCTGGCCGCGAAATCACCTACCGTCGATCGCGCAGCCGACATGACGAGTTCGGCGGGCCCATCCATAATGCCGATATCGGCCGCCTTGCCGACATTCCGAAACTTGCGCGCCGGATCGAGCGCGATCTCGGAATGGTTGGCTACTGCGACCAGACCCGCCTTTTTGCAGGAGATTGACGATGGGATGGCTTTTCATGACCCGCGACGGGATGGGTGGACACACATCCGCCAAGGCATATCTCGACGCCCAGCTGACCTATGAGCGTACCGACGAAACCGGGACGCACGGCATGCGCGTGCTGGCCTCGTCGTGCCTGCGCAACAAGGTCTATTATGCCGCCGCCCAACCTTATGGCGGCAACGACACCGCGGTGTTCGCGGTCATCTGCCTCGTCCGCTGGAACCCGCGCGACAAGGAAGGAATGGTCTTCGGTTACAAAGACATGACCGAACATGCAGGGCCGTGCGAGGCAGAATGCCCCGAGCGCATCCTGGCGCTGCTGGGCCCGACCGATCACGAATATGCGATCGACTGGCGCCGCCGCTGCGTGGAATCGCGGCGCCGCCGGCGTCGCCCAATTGCCAGTGGCACGCGCATCCAGCTCGCCGATGAAATGACGTTCACCGACGGGCACAAGGGCCGGGACTTCGTCGTCGTCAAACGCGGGCGCCAAACTTGCCTGCGCAACCCCGAGACCGGGCAACTCTACCGCCTGAGTCGTCTCATGGATCGGGCCTGGACCGTTATTATCGAGCCCATCATCCACCGCACCGTGTTCCCGGCACGTGCCTGAGCCCCATGGAGCTTCCCATCATGTCCGCTCGCACACTCCCGACAGATCGCTCTGCCAAGCGCCTGACACTGTGCAGCCGCGCGAACGCCGATCGCGTGGCCTTCCAGTTGTGCGATACGACCGACGCCGATGTCGCGGTCGTCAGGACGGGTGACGAACTGCAACCCTATAAGGTTGTTCCTGCAAACAATGCGCCCGGCCACCTGACCGAGCTGGAAGTCCGCGTGTTATGATTACTGGGCAACGACGAATGTCAGCAATGGGGGACTAACCTGCCCGTCCGCTTCCTGGCACCGATCCGGCCTAAACGGACATCAGACTAACTTGGCGCTTGCATTGGCACTGTTGCCCGACGCCTACACCCAGCGGCGCGCGCGGGCTTTGTAATCGCGGTAGATGTCGCCGAAGCGTCGTTCCAGATACGCCTCCTCGCGCGCGACGACGCCGTACCGGATGAGGATCGCAAGAGGCAGCGTAAGTACGAGGATCCACGGGCTGTGCACGGCGACGCCGATCCCGAGATACACCAGGAACATGCCCAGATAGATAGGATTGCGGCTCCAACCGTGAATTCCGGTCGTCACCAGCACTCGGGTAGGCTTCGTCCCCCGAACTGGCGTTGCCACCCTGGTGAAGCTGCGAATGCTTGCGGCAAAGACCGCGATACCGATCAGGATCAGTGAGCCGGGGATCAGTCTGTGGACCAAGCCGCTCTCGATTCTTGCAACCGCGAACGGCAAAGGCAGCAGATGATCCGAGACGAAGCCGAGCGCAAGTGCGGCGAGAAAGAGAAGGGGCGGTCGCGCGATGACGCCCGCGGTCCCGGTGTCGTTCAAGCGTTGCTCAGATGTATCCATCCCCATGATTATCTCCGTAGCGACCGCCCCTATAATGACAACTAGGGTGTCATCATGCACGTTGACAACCAGAGTGTCAATTAGGAAACGGGTATTCGGTTAGGGAAAAGGACGGCGATGGCATCGGGGGGAGAGAGGACAGCAACGGGCTTAATCGTCGATCGCAAGGGCGAGGCGATCGCCGAGCTGATGCTCGAAGTGGCCCAGTGCTTTTTTAGAATACGCGCCGTCGGCCAGCAGACAGGGCTGATCACCAGCTGGGGCGGCGGTGCGTTCGGGTTCATGCGAAGCCTGGCGCTGCTTGGTCC
>JACDGO010000314.1 GCA_013821585.1 Sphingomonadaceae bacterium | reverse complement strand
GTGCTGACCCTGATCACCGGCTGGGACTATCTGCGCGTCGGTTTGAAGCACATGGATTGAGGCGTGACGGCGTTGCTCTATTTCGCCTGGGTGCGCGAGCGCGCCGGCCTTGCCGGGGAAGAGATCGACATTCCCGGCGACATCGACAGCGTCGGCGCGCTGATCGGCTGGCTTCGCCAGCGTCATCCAGAGGCGTTCGCCGACCCGGAACGTCTGCGTGTCGCGGTCGATCTGAAAGTGGTGAGCTTCGACGCTCCCATCGCGGGCGCGCGCGAAATCGCCTTTTTCCCGCCGGTGACCGGCGGATGATCCATGTCCGCGTCGGCGAGACGGACTTCGATCCGGGCGCCGAGATGGCGGCGCTCGGGAGCGCGGGCGCGATCGCGACCTTCATCGGCCAGGTTCGCGGCGACGATGGGCTCGTCGCGCTGACGCTCGAACATTATCCCGCGATGACGCAAGCGGCGCTTCGCGCGCTCGCCGAGGAAGCGGCAGCGCGCTGGCCGCTTTCGGGCGTCCGTATCGTTCACCGCGTCGGCCGGCTTGTCCCCGGCGAACGCATCGTCTTCGTCGGGACGGCCGCGGAGCACCGTGCCGCCGCGCTCGACGCCTGCGCCTTCCTGATCGACGCGCTCAAGACGCGCGCGCCCTTCTGGAAGGTCGAAGAGTCCGCAGGGGGCGACCGCAGCTGGGTCGAGGCGCGAGACGCCGATGATGCCGCGGCGGCGCGCTGGACCAATTTGTCTTAAGGTCGGCAAAGGAGAGTTGCGTCGCCCGCCTCTTTCAAACCACCTAAGGTATGACTAGATATTCGCGAACGGAAACGGGGACGCGGGATGTTCGGCGGGCTGGTGGCCTATCTCGATTCGGTCAAGGCGCGCGACCCGGCGGCGCGTTCGCATTGGGAAGTGCTGCTCTATCCGGGCGCCTGGGCGCTCGCCTTTCATCGCGCGGCGCACTGGCTTTTCCGCGGCGAGCTGTATTTCCTCGCGCGCTTCGTCAATCACGTCGCGCGTTTTCTGACCGCGATTGACATTCACCCGGGCGCGGAGATTGGCCGCAATTTCTTCATCGACCACGGCTTCACCGTGATCGGTGAGACCGCGCGGATCGGCGACGACGTCACGATCTATCAATGCGTGACGCTGGGCGGCACCAACCCCGCCGACGGTGTGGCAGGCAAGCGCCATCCTACGATCGGCGACGGCGTCATCATCGGGTCTGGTGCGCAGGTGCTCGGGCCGATCACGGTCGGCGCGCGCGCGCGAATCGGCGCGAACTCGGTCGTCACCAAGGACGTTCCGGAAGGGGCGACGATGATCGGCATTCCGGCGCGCGCGACGCTGATCGAGGCGGAGGGCTATCAAAAAACCTTCATGCCTTACGGTACGCCATGCAGCGAACGCTTCGACCCCGCGACGCAGCAGCTCGAAATCCTCAAATGCGAGGTCGAGACGTTGCGCGCCAAGCTCGCGGCGATGCTCGGCGAAGAGCAGCGCGACCGCGCCTGATGGGGGTCGTCACGCCGTTTCCGAAAGCGGCGCCGCAAATCGGCTTCGAGCGCGCCGAACTCTCGCGCATCCTCGACCTTTACGGCCGCATGGTCTCGGCCGGTCACTGGCGCGACTATGCGATCGATCTCGGCCGCGACGCCGCGGTGTTCAGCGCGTTTCGCCGCAGCGCAGAGCGGCCCGAAGTCCGTATCGAGAAACGCCCAGCGCTGCGCCACCGCCAGGGGCAATGGGCATTGGTCGGGGAGGGCGGCGCAGTCATGCGGCGCGGGCACGAACTCGGCCCGGTGCTCGCGCCGGTCGAACGGCGGTTGATGAAGCTCGTCGCGGGTTAGGCGAGCGCCATCGCCGTGGCGCGGCGGCGGCGATAGGCGCCGCCGACGAAGAACAGGCCGCCGATCATCGTCGCCCACGCCGCCGGCTCGGGAATCGCCGACAGCGAAACATTGTCGATGATATTGCCGACGAACTGCACATTGCCGAGCTGCTGGAAGACGAGATTGGTCGCCGTCGGCGCGCCGAGCACGAAATTCGACGCGTAGGTCGTGAACGAATCGGTTTGCACCGTGTTGAACGTCACCGTCCCCAGTCCGGCGATACTCGCCGTGAAGGGGGAGGCGGCATATTGAGGCAGCTGGTTGCCCGAATAGTCGAACGACAGCGAATAGCTGCCCGCGTTCAGCGTCAACAGCTTGCTTTTCAACGTGCCTGGCGTCGAGCCCGTGAGATCGACGCAACCGCCGCTTCCGCCCGCGCAGGTCAGCGCGAAGCCGTTCGGCACCGTCACCAGATCGACGTCGCCCGGCCCGACCGACCAGTTGGTTCCGCCGGTCCAAGGCACCGACTGATTGTATGAATCGAAATTGTCGCCGAACACGACCGTGGCGTGCGCGGGCGCCGACGCCAGCACCGCGAGCGAGGCCGCCGTCGAGAAAAGGATCGTCCTCACTGTCGTTCTCCTTGTCAAATCGAGTCGCGTGTCAGGCAAAGGCGGCGACGCGCCGGCGGCGGCGGAGCGCCCAGCCCGCGATGCCGAAGCCCGCGATCATCAGCGCCCATTCGCCCGGCTCGGGAACGGCGGTGATCGACACCGCGTCAAGCGCGATACCGCCCTGATTTGCGCCGACGGTGTTGGCGAAGGTCAGCGTCGTCAGCGCGCTCGATGCCGTGAACTGCGCCGAATAAACGTTGAAATTGAGCCCGCTGGTCGACGTGATCGCGTCGTTGAGCGACCCCGCGGAGAGCGTCGCCGTCGCGGTCGACGTGCTATAGGGGTTGTTCCCGTAGAGGAACGTGAGTGTGTACGTCGCGCCGCTCGTCGTCGCGAAGCTCTGCGAGAGCGAGCCGTTGACCGTGCCGACGAGGTCGAGCCACTGGTTGCCCTCTCCCGCGTTGCCGCCGTTGAAGTGATCGACGACGTCGACGTTGCCCGATGTCACCGTCCAGCCGTCGATGCCGTTCGGATTGCCGGCCGCGTCGAACGTCACATAGCCCGGATTGGTCGAGATATCGGGCATCTCGAACCCGCCGTTGACGATCAGCTCGGCCGCGTTCGCGGCGCCCGCGCTCAACGCGAACGCAGCGGCGGTGGCAGTAAACTTGACGAACGCGCGCATCGAACGAATCCCCTTGGGCGGGAACCCCATAGCGGCGCAGTCGCTTGCCTGCCAGCGCGTTAACGCGTTTTACCGCATCACAAGGGCATCGGGACGAGATCGCGGTCGATTACGGGCAGGCGCGCGCGCAAATCGCCGGGAAGCGCGCGCACCAGCGCCGATCGCGTCCGGTGCCAGAATGCCGACAGCAGCAGCAACGCCGAGCCGATGAGGAGCGCGGTGAACGCAAAGCTCAGGTTGAGCGAGCCGAAATGGTTGAAGACCTGCGCCATCGCGGCGAGCACATAGACCAGCGCCGAGACCAGCAGCGCGCGCCGGTCGACTGCGAGCGCGACAAGCGCGAGGCCGACGTAGAGCAAGAGCGCGACGCCCGCGCGCCACAGCGCCGGTTCGCCGCCGCCGATCAGGCCGAGGCTCGAGAATACCGGATGGACGATCATCGGCGCGGCGGCGAGATGCAGCCAGAAGGCGACATCCGACCGCCGCGTCAGCCGTTCGCGGTCCGACATGTCCCACCGCATCGCCACCGCGAACGTCACGAGACCGGCGACGAACACCAGCGGCAGAACGTGATCGCGCGCCGCGGGGATCGCCGCGATCAGCAGGCCGA
>JACDGO010000313.1 GCA_013821585.1 Sphingomonadaceae bacterium | reverse complement strand
GTTCGATACCGATAGCACGCAGCGCCATCTTGCGACTCTCCATCATCATTGGGTTGAGCCGCTGCGCAGGCTCGCGCATCGCGCCGCCATTCCCGCCTACCGACCAGCTAATATATTTACCGAACGGCCAGTGATACAAGCCCGCGTCACCACCGCGCGCGATCGAGCCCATCATAATTTGTGTCGCTGACGCGATCCTCCAATAGATTGCCCGCGCCTGATCGAGCTCGCCCGCCATAACGTGGCGGTGATAATCTACGAGATACGGCTTGTCGGGCGACTGCCACATTTCCCACGCGCCCCCGCCGAACCATTGCGCGCCATACTTCGCACGCAGCATTGGGAAGAGGCCCAGCAGCCACGGAGTGCCGATGTTGACGAGCACGCGGTCGCCGAAACGCTCGAACGCTTCGAAGGCCATTGCGGGATCGCCGAAGCCCACCTTCAGCGACACGACATTCGGCAGGTCGGCGATGCGGTCGTAGGCGTCGAAAGGTATCTGGCTGGGGTGAAAGCGGCCAAAATCGAACTTATCGCTGGCATACATCACCAGCCCGAGATTGGTGCTCTCGGCCAGCATTGCGGTCTCTTCGTAGATTTCGTCCGGGTCGCGAGGCCGGAAGGTCGCGGGATAGCCGAGCAGTGCGTGGCTCACTCCTGCCGCCTCGGCATGGGAGAGCAGCTCCAGCGATTCATTGAAGCTATTATTGAGGAGCGTGAACGACACCAGGATCTTGTCCCGTGCCTCGTCACATACGATCGAGACGAAGCGCTTGGCCTCCTCCGTCGTCAGCCCCGTTTCCACGGCGCACATGGTCGAGAAAAAACCCTGAGCGATCGCCTGTCGAACGTCGTAGCGAATGCCCTCCTCGTCAAGGTCGAGCATGTCTGCTGTGAAACTCGGCATGAGTGCATTCTCGAGCCCGATGAGAGACTCGCGCGCCCATACCTTGCGTTCGGTACGCCCTACGCTCACGCGGACAGCGCGCTTGTCTCGCCCCGCTGGCGGCCAAGCACCGAGCGCCCGAGGAAAAAGTCTTCGTCGGGATCGGGGCACTGCACACCAACCGCAGCGAGGCCGCCGCGGATGACCTGCAAATTGTGTTGAAACACGCGCATTGCGGGCTGACGAGTAAGACCACCATTACCGCCCGAGAGCCATTGCTGATATTTGAGCAACGGCCAGTGATAGGCACCGGTCGGCATCAGCGGCGCCATGATCGCCATCATCGACTTGAGCGCCGGGGTCATCCGCCAATAAGTCGCCATTGCTTCAGCGTTGCGGTTTTCAAGGAGCAACTTCATCATGTTGACGGCATGCGGCTGCTCTGGGCTCTGCAACGCCTCGGCGGTCCAGGCTCCGGTCCAAGTGACGTCATAGGTCTTTCGCAGCAGCGGGATCATGCCGATGTTTACGCTGGTCACTGCGAGCCGGTCGGAGAATCGGTCGAAACATTCGGTGATCATCCCAGCGTCCATGCCGCCGACCTTCATCGCGACGACATTAGGCAGATCGGCAAGCTTCTCGAACGCCTCGAACGGTACGCCGGATGGGTGGAAGCGACCAAAGCCGAACTTATCTGAAACGAAAAGGTAGATGCCCATGTCGGTCGAATCGGCCAAGGCCTTGCCGTATTCGTAGATGTCGTCCTGCGTCTTAGGGACAAAGGCCTGCGGGAAGCTCAGCAGTCCGTGGGTCGCGCCCGCAGCCTCGGCTGCCTGGAGCAGGCGAAGATCGCCTTCGAGCGTGTCGCCTGCCAAGCTGACCGAGATACCATAATCGCCGTCGCCGGCAACGTTGCGCGCCTCGTCGCAGGCGATCTCGACGAAGCGGTTCTTTTCCTCGGGCGACAGACCCGTCTCGACGGCACATAGCGATGAGAAAAAACCGTGGCGTTTTGATTGGCGGACGTCGAGCCGGATACCCTCCTCGTCAAGCTCGGTCAGGTCGGCGTTGAAGCTGGGTATCAAGACGTTCTCGATACCGCGGAAATGCTCGCGAGCCCAAGCTTTACGCTCGCTCTTACTTACCCGATTGGCCATGCTCTTGATCCTCTGAATTTCGACAAATCATTCGGCGGCGGGCACGGCTTCCGCCGCCTTGACGGGCATGTCTCGCGGACCCGAGGGCGCAGGCGCTTCGCCCCGCTCATAGGCGAGCTGGTGCTCGGCCATGTCGAGATAATCTTCGCGCACGGGCGCAAAAATCTCGACGCCCACCGCTTCCTCGTCGCCCAACGTGCGGCCGATATGCGGCACGTTGCTGGGGATGTAGATGAATTCTCCGGCCGCGACCTCCCACGTGCCGAGGTCACCGTTTTCGCCCAGCGTCACTTCGACCTTACCCTTGAGCATCAGCATGAGTTGGTCCCAGGGGTGGACGTCGGGCTTGCCCGCCTCGGCCGCACGGCCAGTCATGGCGACCGGCACCGGCTTGCCCCAGGCGAATTTCAGGATGGCGCCGTCCATCACCACAGCGCTTTCGCCGAATGCGCCACCATAGCGGAGCTGGCGGGGCAAATCCTCGTAGCGCGCTTTGTAAACCTTGCTTGGCATCAGTGGGGCTCCTTGTATGTTGGGCCGGGAGGTAGCTGGGAGGTTGCCCGACGAACACATAAATCTAATTGCTGCCGATCACCTCTTTTTATCGCGTCACAATGGGTCGTCGGCTTGCACCCAGTTACGTCGTCGAGCCAGATTTTATGCCTCATAATGGCTTTTCGCTATTGGCGATGGGCGGGCGTGCATAGCGTGTAGCATTCGGTTCGGCCGCATCAAAATGAAGCGGGAGCTCAGTGATTTATGCGATGTAGGAGGGCACTATGGAGCTTCAGGGGTCTCGCAAGTTGTGCGCACGGTTGGGCGCGGGGGCAATGCAGCCTAGGATAGCGCCCTGTCGCGTGGCAAACAAAGGGGTATCGCGACTGGCGATCGCAGCAGCAGCAATGGGCGTGCTTTGGAGCGGCCAAGCCAACGCGCAGCAGGCTAGCGGTACCGGGCGAAAGGGGGGCACGACCGCAGCGCCCGATAACGAGCAGCAGGAAATCATTGTCACTGCGCAACGCCGAGAGCAACGCCTGCAGGACGTTCCCATCGCAGTCACCGCCCTTAGCGCCGCCGAGCTACATCGCCGCGGCGTTACGGATTTCGAGACCTATCTGCGACAGACACCGAGCGCCTATTTCGCAAACGGGGAGTCACAGGGAAGCGAGGTGAAGCTCCGCGGGGTTGGTAACGGTACTGCTCAGCTCTCGCCAACCGTGGCCGTGTATCTCGGAGATGTGCCGGTGATCCATACCGGACGGTCTATCAATTCGAGCTATAATTTCGCGCTGATCGACATGAATAGAGTCGAGATCCTGCGCGGTCCGCAAGGCCAGCTGTTTGGTGCCAATTCGCTCGGCGGCGCGATCCGGAACATCCCAAACCAGGCGAACCTCAGCGGGTTTAGTGTCGGGGCCTCGGCCACTGGATCGAAGACGGATCATGCGCGTGGCAACTATGCGTTCGATGGGACGATTAATCTGCCACTTAGCGACAGCGTTGGCGTGCGCCTAACGGCCTACACATCACAGCAGAGTGGCTGGTACAGCAATGTCTATGCTGGCGGTCCCCGACTCGCCACTCTGGCGCGGCCGCTTCCGCTTCCGCCCCCGGTGCTCGCGCGCGTGCCGGGCGGCCTGCTGCCACGAATCATCGCCGCCAATCCTGCGATCGGCGCATATTCCGCCCCTGCCGTTAAC
>JACDGO010000312.1 GCA_013821585.1 Sphingomonadaceae bacterium | reverse complement strand
CCGCCGCCTCGCCGCCCTCGCGCCGGATGTCGCTCGGCATCGGCCCGTGCGCGAGGCGGCCGATCCTTGCTTTCATCAAGCCCGCGAGCAGGAAGCCCGCGTCGCTATAGCCGACGAACGCCTTGGCCCGCGCCGCGTCGCCCATCCGCGCGATCGCGGCCCCGGCGATGCGGTTCGACCCATAGCCGCCGCGCGCGAACCACACCGCGTCGAACGCGGGATCGTTCGCGGCCTCGACCAGCGCGTCCTCGCGCACCCGGTCCGGCCCGGCGAAATGTCCGGCCGACAAAAAGCATTGCGGGTGAAACGCCAGCTCGATCCCGCGCGTCTCGGCGATCGGGATCACGCGTCCGGGCACCTCGGCGGGCAGGCTGTTGGCGGGAGCGACGACGGCGACGCGCATTGTCTTGCCCCCTTCCATCGAAACGGGAATAGCGCGCCCGCGTGACCGAAAGCTATTTCTTTTGCGGCATCGGCGGCTCGGGCATGCTGCCGCTCGCCGAGATCGTGCGCGCGCGCGGGGCCGAAGTCGCGGGGTCCGACCGTGCGCTCGATCAGGGCCGCACGCCCGCCAAGTTCGACGCGCTGCGCGCGAAGGGCATCGCGCTCTTCCCGCAAGACGGAAGCGGCGTTCGCGCCGGGCAGATTGTCGTCGCCTCCGCGGCGATCGAGGAGACCGTGCCCGACATCGCCGCCGCGACGCGCCTCGGCTGCGAGCGCATGACGCGCGCCGAACTGCTCGCCGGCCTGTTCAATGCCGCGCGCATCGGCATCGCCGTCGGCGGCACTAGCGGCAAATCGACCGTCACCGGCATGGTCGGCTGGATATTGGCGCAGTCTGGCTGCGACCCGACGATCATGAACGGCGCGGTGATGAAGAATTTCGGATCGGGCGCCGTGGTCGGCGGCGGCGACGCATTCATCAGCGAAGTCGACGAAAGCGACGGCTCGATCGCCCTTTATCGCCCCGCCATCGCGATGGTCACCAACGTCGCGCTCGATCACAAGAGTATGGACGAGCTGCGCGCGCTGTTCGCCGCGTTCGTCGCGCGCGCGCGGGTCGCGGTGGTCAATGCCGACAATGCGGAAAGCGCCTCCCTGTCTTGGAACACATATGGTTTTGCCCCCGAAGCCGACGTGCGCGGTTCCAACGTCGTCGAAGCGCCCGACGGAATCGCGTTTGAAGTGACCGCGGACGGCGAATCCGCCCACGTCGCCCTCCGCGTTCCGGGGCATCACAACGCCTCGAACGCGCTCGCAGCCATCGCCGCGGCCCGCGCGGTTGGCATTTCCCTGGGCGAAGCGGTTGCCGCGCTTTCCACTTATACCGGAACGAACCGCCGCCTCGATATCATCGGCACCGCGAACGGCGTCACCGTCATCGACGATTTCGGCCACAACCCCGACAAGGTCGCGGCGACGCTGCGAACGCTTCATGCTTTTCCCGGTCGCCTGCTGATCTTTTTCCAGCCGCACGGCTATGGCCCGCTCGCGAAAATGGGCCGCGAGCTCGCCGAAAGCTTCGCCGCCAACATGCGCGACGGCGACCGGCTGATCGTCTCCGACCCCGCCTATTTCGGCGGCACGACCGACCGTTCGGTCGGCAGCGACGCCTTCGCCGCGATGGTCGGCGCGGGCGCGGAGCACATCTCGGCGCGCGACGAGTGCGGCAAGCGCCTGCTCGAGCTCGCGGCGCCCGGCGACCGCATCGTCGTGATGGGCGCGCGCGACGACACGCTGACGCTGTTCGCGGGCGAGTTGCTGGAACGCCTCGGCCGCGCGTAAGGAAGCGCGCTAGGGGAGACACAAGACCAAATGGCCAAACGCCTGACGCTCTACATCCTGATCGCGCTCGCGCTCGGCATCGTCACGGGGTTCGCGCTGAACCGGACGATCGCGGACCCCGCGCGGCTCGCCGCCATCGCGGGCTATTTCGGCATCGTCACCGACGTGTTCCTGCGCTTGATCAAGATGATCATTGCGCCGCTCGTGTTCGCAACCCTCGTCGCCGGGATCGCGCACATGGGGGATACGGCGGCGCTCGGGCGGATCGGCACGCGCTCGATCGGCTGGTTCCTGACCGCGAGCCTGATTTCGCTGACCCTCGGCCTGATCCTCGTGACCCTGCTTCAGCCCGGCGTCGGCGTCGGCCTCGAAATCCCGCCCGCGACCGCGGCGAGCGGCGTGACGCCGACCGATTTCACCCTGTCGAACTTCATCACCCACATCTTCCCCAAGTCGATCTTCGACGCGATGGCGAACAACGAGATTCTTCAGATTGTGATCTTCTCGGTGTTCGTCGGCGTCGCGATCACCGCGGTGGGCGACAAGGCGAAGCCGATCGTGCGCGGCGTCGACGCGCTGGTGGAGGTGATGCTTCAGGTCACGGCCTATGTGATGCGCTTCGCGCCGCTCGCGGTGTTCGCCGCGGTGTCGTCGGTCGTCGCGAAGGAGGGGCTGTCGATCCTCTTCACCTACGGCAAGTTCATCGGCAGCTTCTATCTCGGCCTCGTCATCCTCTGGGCGATCCTGATCGGCGCGGCGTTCGTGTTCGTCGGCCCACGCGCAAGCCACCTCGTCCGCTACATCCGCGAGCCGCTGCTGCTCGCCTTCTCGACCGCCTCGTCGGAGGCCGCCTATCCGCGCACATTGGAGGCGCTCGACCGTTTCGGCGTTCCGCGCCGCGTCGCGAGCTTCGTGCTGCCCTTGGGCTATTCGTTCAACCTCGACGGATCGATGATGTACATGACGTTCGCGTCGCTGTTCATCGCTCAGGCTTATGGCATCCATCTGAGCCTGGGGCAGGAGATCACGATGCTCCTCGTCCTGATGGTCACGTCGAAGGGGATCGCGGGCGTCCCGCGCGCCAGCCTCGTCGTCATCGCCGCGACGCTTCCGCTGTTCCATATTCCGGAAGGCGGCCTGATCCTCATCCTCGGCGTCGATCATTTCCTCGACATGGGGCGCAGCGCGACCAACGTGGTGGGGAACGCGGTCGCCGCCGCGGTCGTCGCCAAATGGGAAGGCGGCTATGACGCGCCCGCGCCGCCCGAAATCGAACCCCCGCATGCACCCACTCACCACGGAGCAACGGCATGATCGACCGCATCTTCCTCCAGCACCCGCGCACCGTCGGCGAAAGCTATTTCGAACATTTCGGCGTGGCATCGAGCTTCGGCCTCGCGATGATCGGCGGCGGCGCGAAGGCGCTCGTCCACGCGGTGCTCCCGAACCTGTGCGAAACGAGCGGTAGCGACACGATCCGTCGACTGCACAGCATCATGGTGGAAAAGCGCGGCGCGAAGCGCGACGCGACCGTGGAGATGATGAGCGTGGAGTGGGTGATTTGAAAGTCGAGTCTTGTTGATCTTATCTTATTTTTGATATATTACGATGCGTGGATCGTTGAATTCGCGAGTCCGGCGGCGTTGGCCGAGGCAGGCGCTGCCGCGCGATCTTCGCTCGAAGTTTGAGCGGATTGCCGGGCTTATCGAAAGCAACGGACTGGAGCGGACGCGCGAACCCTATGTGAAGCATCTCGAAGGCAAGCTTTGGGAAATGCGGCTCAAGGGCAAGGACGGCATCGCGCGGTCGCTCTATGTGACGGCAATCGGACGGCGCGTCGTCGTGGTGCGAACGTTCGTGAAGAAAACGCAAGCGACGCCGCGCCGCGAGATTGAGCTGCCGCTCGCGCGGGCGAAGGAGGTCAGGTGATGAGAAATACAATCCCGGCAAGCAAGGTCTTC
>JACDGO010000311.1 GCA_013821585.1 Sphingomonadaceae bacterium | reverse complement strand
GCGAATAAGCGCATGGGGACGCGGTCGCCTCGCCGACGCCGACGCCGATCCGCGCGAAGGTCAACTGGACGCCGCTGCGCGCAAGCCCCGAAAAGGCGGTCATCGCCGACCACAGCGCGAGGCCGATCGTCATCAGCCGCACACGATTCCACCCGTCGGCCAAGCGGCCGAGCGGAATGCCGAACAGCGCATAGAACACGCCGAATGCGGTGCCGAACAGAAAGCCAATATCGGCGTCGGTCAGATGAAGATCGCGCTTCACGTCCTCGGCGAGGATCGACAGGATTTGGCGGTCGATGAAGTTGAGCGTGTAGACGACGACCAGCACCGTCAGCACGTATTTGGCGTAGCGCGTGTCGCGCGGCGCGGTCGCTTCCGTCATCGCGCGGCGGGCTAGCAGAGCCCCGCTCCGCCCGCCAGCGGGCTATTTCGATTGAACGCACGCGGAGATTATCTATTTTGAGCATGAGGCGCCGGGGTCGTAGAGCGCTTACGAGACAAGCAGGATGACTCGATGGCTTCCGCCGTTCATAAACTGACTCCCCAAGAAGCCGACGCGCACCCGAGCCCCGAGAACATCGTCGTCCGCTTCGCCGGGGATTCGGGCGACGGCATGCAGCTGACCGGCGGGCAGTTCACGCTCGCGGCGGCGCTCGCGGGCAACGACCTCGCGACCTTCCCCGATTTTCCTGCCGAAATCCGCGCGCCGCAGGGGACGTTGTTCGGCGTCTCCGCGTTCCAGATCAACTTCGGATCGACCGCGATCGACACGGCGGGCGACGCACCCGACGTGCTCGTCGCGATGAACCCCGCGGCGCTCAAGACCAACGTCGGCGCGTTGAAGGACGGCGGGCTGATCATCGCCGACGAAGGCGAGTTCACCGCGCGCAACCTCGCCAAGGCCAATTACGCAGTGTCGCCCCTCGGCGACGGCAGCCTCGCCAGATGGCAGGTGATGGCGTTCAACATCTCGCAGCTAACGCTCGAGGCGGTGAAGCCGTTCGGCCTCGGCAACAAGGAAGCGCTGCGCTGCAAGAACATGTGGACGCTCGGGTTGGCGCTCTGGATGTTCGACCGGCCGCGCGACCCGATCGTCGCCTGGCTCAAGGCCAAGTTCGCCAAGGTGCCTTTGCTCGCCGACGCGAACATCGCCGCGCTCAACGCCGGGCACGCTTACGGCGAGACTGCCGAGCTCGGGCCGTCGGTTCGCCAGCACAGCCTCCCCGCCGCGCCCGCCGAGCCCGGCCTCTACCGCACGGTGACGGGTGCCGAGGCGCTGGCAATGGGCCTTGTCGCGGGCGCGCAGCTCGCGGGCCTCAAGATGTTCTTCGGCGGCTATCCGATCACGCCTGCCTCGGCGATCCTTCATCATCTTTCGCGCCTCAAGGAATTCGGCGTCACGACCTTCCAGGCCGAGGATGAGATCGCCGCGATCGCCAGCGCGATCGGCGCGAGCTACGCCGGGAGCCTCGGCGTCACCTCCTCGTCGGGACCGGGGATCGCGCTGAAAGGTGAGGCGATGGGCCTCGCAATCATGACCGAGCTGCCGCTCGTCGTCATCAATTCGCAGCGCGGCGGGCCTTCAACCGGCCTGCCGACCAAGACCGAGCAGTCCGATCTTTATCAGGCGGTCTATGGCCGCAACGGCGACGCGCCGCTTCCGGTGATCGCCGCGCGATCGCCCGCCGACGCCTTCGCCTGCGCGATCGAAGCGGTGCGCCTCGCAGTCCAGTTCATGACGCCGGTGATGCTCTTGACCGACGGCTATATCGCCAACGCCGCCGAGCCGTGGAAGGTGCCCGACGTCTCTACGCTCGAGCCGTTCCCGGTCGCTTTCCTCGAAAGTGCGCCCGAAGGCGGCTTCCACCCCTATAGCCGGGACGAAAAGCTCAAGCGTCCGTGGGTGAAGCCCGGCACGCCGGGCCTTCTCCACCGCATCGGCGGGATCGAAAAGGCGGTCGACACCGGCCACATCAACTACGAGCCCGCCAACCACCAGGCAATGACCGACATCCGCCGCGCGAAGATCGACGGGATTGCGGACCATATCCCCGAGCAGGCGGTCGAGCTCGGCGAACCATCGGGCAAGCTCGCCGTCGTCGGCTGGGGATCGACCTTCGGCCCGATCCATCAGGCGGTGCGCCGCACGCGGAGGAAGGGACTCGACGCCAGTCACATCCACTTGCGTCATATCTGGCCGCTTCCGTCGAACCTCGGCGCACTTTTAAAGAGTTACGATAACATTCTCGTACCGGAAATGAATACTGGCCAGCTCAAGACCGTGCTTCGCGACCAGTATCTCGTCGATGCAAAGCCGCTCAACAAAGTCAGCGGCCAACCCTTCCGCATCGCCGAGATCGAAGCGGCGATCGAGGCTTCATTGGCGTGACCTTCCGTCACTCTCTTTCCAACAGGCGCGTGCCATGAACGACATGACCTCATCCGCACATCGCCTCCCAAGGACTGGGAGACCGACTAGGAAGTGCGCTGGTGCCCCGGCTGCATCCGCCAGCGTCGCTAAACATGCCGCTTTCTTACTTCCATAGCCCTGCTCGCTAAAGATCGGGGAGCGTGGAATGGATAGTCGAACCATCATCAGATTGATCGAGGCCGAGGGTTGGGAGCTCAAGTCGCAGGAAGGCAGCCACCGGCACTACCGGCATCCGACGCGGCCCGGCAAAACACCGTGCCGCATCCGGTCAAAGATGTTAACGTGAAGACGGTCAGGTCGATCGAGCGTCAGTCGGGCGTGAGACTTCGGAGACGATAGTGGCGAAGCGTATCTATCTTGGCGGCGTGAGCGGCCATCCCGGCAGCTACGGCATCGTGTTTCCCGATTTTCTGGGATGCGTGTCGGTGGGTGAAAGCCTGACCGAAGTCGCCGCGATGGGTCGGGAGGCGCTGCAGTCGCATGTCAATGGCATGGTCGAAGACGGCGACACGATCCCTGAACCGTCGCCTGTCGATTTTGTCCGGCTCGACGCGGAATTCGCCGACCCCGAGGATCTCGACGATGTGGAACCTTGGGTCGCGGTAATCGCCATCGAGGTGGAAGTGCCTACCTTTCCGCTCACGGTGCCGGTTCCACTCGACACATCTTTGGTCCAGGCGGTCGATCGCGCAGTCCCCGACCGTCGCCAATTCATCATGGACGCGACTCGCCGTGAGCTTGAACGTCTCAAGAAATCCGCCTGAAAGCCTTTCGCCATGAACGACATGACTCCTATCCGTACCTCGACTCCCAAGGACTGGGAGACCGATCAGGAAGTGCGCTGGTGCCCCGGCTGCGGCGACTATGCGGTGCTCAAGGCCGTGCAGCGGACGATGCCGGAAATCGGCGGGACGCCCGAAAACACTGTGTTCGTCAGCGGCATCGGCTGCTCGTCGCGCTTTCCCTATTATATGGAGACCTATGGCTTCCACACGATCCACGGCCGCGCTCCGGCGGTGGCGACGGGGGTCAAGCTTGCCAATCCCGATCTCGATGTGTGGATCATCACCGGCGATGGCGACGCGCTGTCGATCGGCGGTAACCACACGCTGCACCTGCTCCGCCGCAACCTCGACTGCCAGATTCTCCTCTTCAACAACGAGATCTACGGCCTCACCAAGGGGCAATATTCGCCGACGAGCCGCCAGGGGACGCGCAGCCCGTCGACGCCGTTCGGATCGGTCGACGCGCCGGTGCGGCCGTGCGCCTTCGCGCTCGGCGCGGGCGCGCGCTTCGTCGCGCGCGGCATCGACGTCCACAA
>JACDGO010000310.1 GCA_013821585.1 Sphingomonadaceae bacterium | reverse complement strand
GATCAGTACTACCTTACGCATGAATGCTTTCTCCTTTGGCAGTCTTATAGCCTGCAAAAAATTGCCACAATGTCCAAGCGTTGTCGATTACCTAGCAGGTAAGAGTAGCGCGCCCTGCACCCACTGAGCGGTTATCTAATCTCAAAGTTAGGTAGTACTCAACCCGCCACCGAATGAAGATGAGATAGATGGCATCAACGGCCCCCAGTTTTGGAAACCTCCTAAAGTGCCTAAGGCAAACTCGTGGGCTTAGTCAGTTGGAATTGGCCGCAAGTGCGGGTGTTTCCAATCGCCACTTAAGTTTCTTGGAGACAGGGCGGGCGAAGCCTAGCGAGGCAATGATTTCCAAGCTGGCTTCGTCGATCGATACCGATTCAATGTGCGTGGACAGGCTGCGGCAAGCAGCAGGTTTTTGCTCGCGAAATGCTGGTCAAGCCTCGAGCATCGGCGACCTGATCTTCGAGAGCGCTTTGATGATGGAGGGCGCCAATACCTCCACACAAATCGTCGATGCCGGACGTGCGGTCCTGGCCGAGTTCGGCATAGCTAAATTCTTCTTCGGCACGCTGTCTCTTGAGATTCACTCGAGACTGCGTTTCGACTGGGCAAATTTTGGGGCGTTCCCCTCATCCTGGCTGCAAAGCTACGATCGTGAGCGCTATGCGATGACGGATCCGCTACTGACCGTCGCTCGCGACAGAACCGACAGCTTCTTCTGGGATGACGTGATCGATCGACGATCGCTGTCCCGTCCGGCACGCGATATGTTCGAGCGCGCCGAGGCGGGGGGCATTTCGTCGGGCTTCGTCGTTACACGGAGGCGCAAAGGATCGATTCAAATCGTCTCAATGATGGGGGCTCAGGCCGATCGCCGCGACCGCGTCGCTCGGTTGGGACTCGAGATAGTGGGTTCGCGGATGCTTATCGGCCTAGACCGGCTCGGCGCGCTCCCTGAGAATGGCGCAAGCGATCGATTACCTTCGAGGTAATCGATCGACTTCGTTCGTCGTGCCATGCTACGAGCATGAGCAACTTCGAACCATCGGCGCGCAAACTTTTCATCCCATTTGCCACAGGCTGCGTTGGGTTGGGCGGCGTCGGATTGATCTTTCGGGATTTCGCGCTGCAATGGCAACCGGTGCCGGCAGGGCTGCCCTTCTATCAATCGCTGGCATTGGCCAGTGCACTGCTGTTGATCACTGGCGGTGCAATGCTTTGGTTCGTAAAGACCAGGACGGTAGCCGCGACCATTTTGGCAATCTATTTCGCGACGTGGATGCTTGTGCTTCATCTGCCACGGGTGCTTATGGCGCCGACCAACGTCTCAATGTGGCTGGGCCTTAGCGAAATCGGCGCGCTGGCAGCCGGCGCTCTCGCGATTGCAGGCGAGGCCCGGCAATCACGAACGATGTTGGTAGCCGCGAGGATTCTGCTTGGCGCGTGTGCAATTGTCTTTGGCGCAAGTCATTTTACCTACGCGGCGTTCACCGCCACCATGGTCCCCAAGTGGATTCCGGCGCCTGTATTTTGGGCTTACGCGACCGGGACCGGGCACACACTGGCTGGTCTCGCGCTTCTGAGCGGGATCCGATCGCGGATCGCCGCCCTCGCACTGGCAGCGATGTGCGGAGCGTTCGTTGTATTACTCCACCTCCCACGCGTGATTGCTACGCCTTCCAGCCACGCCGAATGGACGATGTTGTGCATGGCGCTCTTGATTGCGGGAGCTGCGCTCGCCACCGCCGCGGCACCGGAGCGCCGCGCAACCGCTGTAAGGGACAAAAAGGTTTCGAATTAAGTACATCGGCCGCCGGTGCCTGACTTCGTCTAATTGGAATCAGCATGCTCGACTCCCCCCACCTGATAAGTCGACGCGCTTTTCTGGCGAGCGCGGCGGCTATCGGCGCGACCTTGGCTTGGAGCGGCTTCTCTCGGGGATCGACGCAGAATTGGCAGGAGCGTCGCGATCTTTATCCGGACGGCGTAGCTTCGGGCGACCCGGAATCAGACAGCGTCATTCTTTGGACGCGCCGTCCTTTTGCCGAAGGTTCAAGTCAATTCCTGACCGTTGAAGTCGCGCTCGATCCGGAATTCAGTCGCGTGGTGGCAACGGCGCGCCCCGCCGTCCTGGCCGACTCCGACTGGACTTGCCGGGTACTAGTAGCCGGATTGAAACCGGACACGGTCTATTGGTACCGCTTCACCGATCGGAGCGGCGCCGGAAGTCGCCTCGGGCGAACGATTACCGCACCGCGTGAAGGCGACCATCGCACTGTCCGCTTCGCCTTCGTGTCCTGCCAGAGCGTCAACGAGGGTGCCCAGAACGCATATCGCCGCATGATCTGGGAGGATGATCGCGCGGCGAGCGATCAGCGGCTTGGCTTTGTGCTGCATCTCGGCGACTTCATCTACGAGGTTGTCGAATATCCCGAGGAAGTGCCGAATCGCTATAATCGCACCGTGTTCGATATCGGCAAGGTTCCCGATGCCCGTAAAGTTCGCAAATTTCATGTGCCAACCACGCTCGACGGCTACCGCATGGTTTACCAGGCACACATCCGTGATCCCGATATCCAGGACGCGCGCGCGCATTTCCCGTTCGTGTGCATCGGAGACAATCACGAATTCTCGTGGCAGGGCTGGCAGAGCTTCGTCAAATATGATGGGAAGGTCGAGCCGGCGCAGGCATTGCGCGTCGCAGCCAACCAAGCCTGGTGGGAATATATCCCCTCGCGTGCGGCGAAGGCCTCGGGGCCGGGGCTGGACCGGTTTGATGGACCCAAGGTCGTAAATGCATCAATTGAGATGTTCGATGCTTACGGTCTCGGCGATGAAGTGAACAACCGCGCCGCGATCGACAGCATGACCGGATATCGCGCGATGCGTTATGGCCGTCATGTCGAGCTGATCTTGACCGACCATCACAGCTATACGATGGAAGATCCGAGCACCCAGCCCGGCGCGGCGGCGTTTGACCTCGCCGAATTTCCGAACTTCTTCCCGCAGGAAGCGATGGAGGTGCTGGACGGAGGCAGCGCTTACGACGGGGGCCATCCTCCCGATGTCATTCCACTTGGCAGCGCGTCGGTCGCCAATTTTCGAAAGGATCAGCCGCCCATCACGTTGCTCGGCCGCGAGCAGAAGGCTTGGTTCAAGCAGACGCTGGCCGGGTCGAATGCGACATGGAAAATCTGGGGCGCTTCGAACGGGACACTTGACTGGCGCGCCGATCCGCAGAACCTGCCCGCCGAACTTACAAAAGCCTGGCCGGGTGCCGGCTATGCCTGTTTCGGTGGAGGCGATCTCGGCAGCATTTACACGGAGCGCGCCGAACTTTATGATTTCATCCGCGACCGGCGGATCGACGGATTCGTGACCGTGTCGGGCGATCGCCACAGCTTCTGGGCTGGCTACTCCGCCAAAGCGCTGCCGCCCAAGGCATTCCAACCCATCGGGATCGCTTTCATCTGCGGATCGATCTCGGCGCCGGGCCTCGCTGAAGCGCTTGAGCACGGACTAAAAGGACATCCGCTCCGGCCGCTTTTTGTCGCCCAACGTCGGGACGGAGTGTACGAAGCGACACTCAATCTCACGCTGAAGCACGGGGTGAAAAGCGCGCTGGAGTACGCGCGGACAGGGGATCTGGCGGCAGCCCGTCTCGCAAGCAACCCCGCAAACGCGCCACACCTGGAGTTCGTTGACGTGGGTGGCCACGGCTATGCGGTGGTGACCGCCGGGCCAGACTCGATCGAGCCCGAATTCGTC
>JACDGO010000309.1 GCA_013821585.1 Sphingomonadaceae bacterium | reverse complement strand
TCGGCCGCTAGCTCGCCGATCGTGCGGAAGGCGCCTTCGCTTTTGTCCGCGGCCAATGCCGTCAGTCCGCCGCGACGATCCGGTCGCGCATCATCTGACTGGCGCGGAAGGTCAGCACGCGGCGCGGGGCGATCGGCACTTCGACCCCGGTCTTGGGGTTGCGGCCGACGCGCTCTCCCTTGTCGCGCAAAAGAAAGCTGCCGAAACCCGAAATCTTGACGTTGTCGCCGTGCGACAGCGCCTCGCACATATGGCGCAAGATCGCCTCGACCAGGCCCGAGGCGTCGGCGCGCGACAGCCCGACCTGCCGATGCACCGCCTCGGCCAGATCGGCCCGTGTCAATGTTCCCGCATCCGCCATTCGCGCCCCCCAAAAGCTGTCCTTGGCTTTACCGCATCTTATCGGCGGTTGCTACGACGTCAATCGACGTTACCAGCGCAATACCGAAGCGCACCAGGTGAAGCCGCCGCCCATCGCCTCGAGCACGACGATGTCGCCCGGCTGGATCCGCCCATCCCTGACCGCGACATCGAGCGCGAGCGGCACCGAAGCCGCGGACGTGTTAGCGTGATCGGCGACGGTCACCACGACCTTGGCGGGATCGAGACCGAGCTTCCTCGCGGTCGCGTCGAGGATGCGCGCGTTCGCCTGGTGCGGCACGACCCAGTCGACCTCATCAGCGGCGATTCCCGCCGCGTCGATCGCCTCGCCCATCACCGCGGCGAGGTTTGTGACCGCGTGGCGGAACACTTCCTTGCCGCGCATCCTGAGCTTGCCGACGGTGCCGGTCGTTGAGGGACCGCCATCGACGTAGAGCAGTTCGTTGTGCCGCCCGTCGGCGTGAAGCCGCGTCGCCAATACGCCGCGCCCGTCCTCGCGAGGCCCGAGCACCACCGCGCCCGCACCGTCGCCGAACAGCACGCAGGTGCCGCGATCCTCCCAGTCGAGGATGCGGCTGAACGTTTCCGATCCGATCACCAGCGCATGATTAGCCGATCCGGCGCGGATCATGCTTTCCGCGACCGACATCGCGTAGAGAAAGCCCGAGCAGACCGCGGCGCCGTCGAACGCGACGCAATCGGCGATGCCGAGCAGCGCCTGGACCTTGGTCGCCGACGCCGGAAAGGTCTGGTCGGGCGTCGCGGTCGCGAGCACGATCAAATCGATGTCGGCGGGCGCGAGCCCAGCCGCCGCGAGCGCCCTGCGCGCCGCTTCGGCGGCGAGCGTCGCGGTCGTCTCGCCTTCTCCCGCGATGTGGCGGAAACGAATGCCGGTGCGCTCGACGATCCATTCGTCGGTGGTGTCGACGGTCTCGGCGAGCTCGGCGTTCGAGACCCTGCGGACGGGAAGCGCCGAGCCCGTGCCGAGAATGCCCGCGCGCCTCATGCCGCGCCTGCCGTCAGGGCGCTGTGCGCGCCGAAATGATCGAGGTCGTCGGTGATGCGCCGCGTGATGTCGTTCGCGACGAGCTTGGCCGCGACGCCGATCGCGTTGGCGATGCCCTTGTCGGTCGCCGAGCCGTGGCTTTTTACCACGACGCCGTTCAACCCGAGGAAAACCGCGCCGTTGTGGTTGTTCGGATCGAGATGGTGACGCAGCAGCTCGGTCGCCGGGCGCGAGATCAGAAAGCCCATCTTCGAGCGCAGCGAGCTGGCGAAGCTGCGCTTCAGCAAGTCGGCGACAAAGCGCGCGGTGCCTTCGATCGTCTTGAGCGCGATATTGCCCGAAAAGCCGTCGCAGACGATCACGTCGACGTCGCCGCGTGAGAGCTTGTCGCCCTCGATGAAGCCGTCGAACGCCATAGGGAGGTCCGCGTCACGCAGCAGGTTCGCCGCGTCGCGAATCTCGTCGGTACCCTTCAGATCCTCGGTGCCGATATTGAGCAGCCGCACGCGCGGACGCGCGAGGCCGAGCGCGATACGCGCATAGGCCGCGCCCATCACCGCGAACTCGACGAGATTGCGGCGGTCGCATTCGGTGTTCGCGCCGAGATCGAGCATCACCACGTCGTTACGTCCGAGCGTCGGCAAGAGCGCCGCGAGCGCGGGCCGGTCGATTCCCGGCATCGTCCTGAACGCGAGCTTGGCCATCGCCATCAGCGCGCCGGTGTTTCCGGCCGAGACCGCCGCTCCGGCGCGGCCATCCTTCACCGCGTTGATCGCTATGCCCATCGAGGTGGTCTTCGAGCGGCGCATCGCCTGACTCGGCTTTTCATGCCCCGCAATCGTTTCGGGCGCGTGGACGATTTCGGAATTTGCCGAAAGGTTCGGATGGGGTTCGAGTCCGGCGCGAATCGCGGTTTCGTCGCCGACGAGCAGGAAGGTCAAACCCGGCCATTGCCGCCGCGCGAGCGCGACGCCCGCGAGCATGACCGCGAGTCCTTCGTCACCGCCCATCGCATCGATGGCGAGCCGCGGACTCCCGGACACTCGCTCTCCCCTGTCGCGTCCGGTCAGCCTTCGACCGCGACGATTTCTCGACCGTTATAATGTCCGCACGACGCGCACAAATGATGCGGGCGCTTCAGCTCGCCGCAGTTCGGGCATTCTTGGAACGCGGCCGGGGCGAGCGCGTCGTGGCTGCGCCGCATGTTGCGCCGCGAAGGCGAGGTTTTTCTTTTGGGGACGGCCATTTCGGCACCTGCAATCTGAGTTCAAAAACGAAAAAGCGGGGAACATCGGCCGGGCACCGGGTTCGCTTGTTCGCGAACCAGGGCGGCGCTGTCACCCGCTTGGCGTGAGCCGCGCCTATACCGATTCCGCCACGCGTTGCAAGGCGCGCGCGTGCGTGGCACGAGGCGGCAGCGTTTGGGGGAGAGCGAACATGATCCTGCCGGTGACACTGACCGCCGCGGGAGTCGCGGCGCTGATCAACATCTGGCTCGGCGCCCGTATCAGCCAACTGCGCCGGTCCGAACGCGTCTCGTTCGGCGACGGCGGCAATCCGGCGCTGATCGCGCGGATGCGGGCGCAGGCCAATTTCATCGAGAACACTCCGCTGATGCTGATCTTGCTCGGGCTAATCGAACTCGCCCAGGGGACGTCGATCTGGCTGTGGCTCGCGGCGGCGTTGTTCCTCGCCGCGCGTATCGCCCACGCGCTCGGCATGAACGGCACGCCGCGCCATCCGCTGCGCGCCGCCGGGATGACGGTCACGGCGTTGATTCTCCTCGGCCTCGCTCTTTACGCGATCGCGCTGCCGTTCGTCGGCGACGGGCGGATCACGACGACCGACGTGATCCGTTCGGGCTGATCTAGAACGGCAGCCAGCGGCTCTTTTCGCTGAACTTCATATAGCCAACGTTCGCGCCGAGGCGGAGGCCCACGCCGAGCCGCACCGGAATCAGCACGATGTCGCCGCGCCTGAGGTAGGTCGCCGAAAGTCCGCCGACGAAATAGGCGCGCCCCTCGACCTGCGGGTAACGGCGATAGAGCTCCTGGCTGTCGAAGAGATTGTAGACGAGCACGAACACCTTGGTCGCGTCGGCGCCGGCGTCGAAGCCGATCGACGGCCCGGTCCAATATACCGGCCGCTGCCCCTCGACCTTGTGGCTCAGCGTCCCCGAACCATAGCGCAAGCCCACGACGAGCGCGGCCGACGCCTCGCGCCCGGCGATATAGGCGTTGGGCTCGCCCTGATCCTTGAGGATCTTCTCGATCAGCCCCGCGAGGCCCGCTGCGCCCTTGCCGAACACGCCTTCGGCCGCGCCGATCAGATCGTCCTTGTGATAGGTCGGCGTGCGCTGCGTCGCGAGCGCGCTCGCGGGTGCGC
>JACDGO010000308.1 GCA_013821585.1 Sphingomonadaceae bacterium | reverse complement strand
GAATGAGGTATTCGACCACCTCGCCGCCGTCCTCCGGCATGATGCCGATCTTGCGCTTCGCCTTATAGTCCTTGCCAAACACGACGCGGCCCGAGACGCGCGCGATGATCGCGTTCTCCTTGGGCTTGCGCGCCTCGAACAGCTCGGCGACGCGCGGCAGGCCGCCGGTGATGTCGCGCGTCCGCGCCGCCTCGCGCGGATTGCGCGCGAGCACTTCGCCGGCGGTGACGGTCTGGCCGTCCTCGACCGCGACGACGGCGCCGGTGATCAGGCGATAGACGCCCGCCTCGCCCGATCCTTCGTCGAGCAAGGTGAGGCGCGGACGCAGGTCTTCCTTCTTCGCGCCGCGGCCCATATCCTCGGTCACGACCCGCTGCGAGATGCCCGTCGTCTCGTCGGTCTGTTCGGTCACCGTGCGGCTCTCGATCAGATCCTGATAGCGCACGACGCCCTTCTTCTCAGTGATCACCGGCATGAAGCTCGGATCCCACTCGGCGATGCGGTCGCCCTGACTGACGATATGGCCGTCCTCGAACAGCAAGGTCGCGCCATAGGGCAGGCGGTGCGAGGCGCGCTCGCGGCCGTCCATGTCCTCGATCGCGATTTCGCCGTTGCGGGCGAGCGACAGCCGCCGCCCGCGCGCGTCGACGATCGTCGGCAGATCGCGATAGACGAGCGTGCCGTCGGCAACCGCGTCGAGGCTCGACTGCTCGTTGAGCTGCGCCGCGCCGCCGATGTGGAAGGTCCGCATCGTCAGCTGGGTGCCCGGCTCGCCGATCGACTGCGCGGCGATCACGCCGACCGCCTCGCCCATGTTGACCGGCGTTCCGCGCGCGAGGTCACGGCCGTAGCAGGTCGCGCACACGCCGCCTTTCGATTCGCACACCAGCGGCGAGCGGATCTTGACCGCCTGAAGGCTTATCGCCTCGATCGCGACGATCATCGCCTCGTCGAGCAGCGTGCCCGAGGGGACGACGACCGCGTTCGTCTTCGAATCGACGATGTCTTCGGCCGTGGTGCGGCCGAGGATGCGCTCGCCGAGCGAGGCGATCGTCGAACCGCCCTGGACGATCGCGCGCATTTCGAGCGCCTTCTCGGTTCCGCAATCCTCATCGACGATCACGCAGTCCTGCGACACGTCGACCAAGCGGCGGGTGAGATAGCCCGAGTTCGCCGTCTTCAACGCCGTGTCGGCGAGGCCCTTGCGCGCGCCGTGGGTCGAGTTGAAATATTCGAGGACGGTCAAGCCTTCCTTGAAGTTCGAGATGATCGGCGTCTCGATGATCTCGCCCGACGGCTTGGCCATCAGGCCGCGCATGCCGGCGAGCTGCTTGATCTGCGCCTGCGATCCGCGCGCCCCCGAATGCGCCATCATGTAGATCGAGTTGATCGGCAGCTCGCGGCCGTCCTCGCCCTTCTTCACCGAGCGGATCTCGTCCATCATCGCGTTCGCGACCTGATCGCCGCAGCGGCTCCAGGCGTCGATCACCTTGTTGTACTTTTCCTGCTGGGTGATCAGGCCGTCCTGATATTGCTGCTCGAAGTCCTTCACGAGGCCGCGCGCCTCGTTGACGGTGGCTTCCTTCGACGACGGAATGATCATGTCGTCCTTGCCGAACGAGATGCCCGCCTGGAACGCGTGCTTGAAGCCGAGGCTCATGATCGCGTCGGCGAACAGCACGGTCTCCTTCTGGCCGGTGTGGCGATAGACGATGTCGATGACGTCGCCGATCTCCTTCTTGGTCAGAAGGCGGTTGACGGTCTCGAACGGCACCTTGTGGCTGTTCGGCAGCGTCTCGCCGAGCAGCATGCGGCCCGGCGTGGTCTCATAGCGCTTGAGATACTGGTTGCCGTCCTCGTCGGTCTGCGGAACGCGGCTGACGATCTTCGAATGCAGCGTCACCGCCTTGGCGTGGAGCGCCTGATGCACCTCGATCATGTCGGACATCATCATGCCCTCGCCGGGCTCGCCTTCCTTCATCATCGAAAGGTAATAAAGGCCCAGCACCATATCCTGCGACGGCACGATGATCGGCTTGCCGTTGGCGGGCGACAGGATGTTGTTGGTCGACATCATCAGGACGCGCGCTTCGAGCTGCGCTTCGAGCGACAGCGGAACGTGAACGGCCATCTGATCGCCGTCGAAGTCGGCGTTGAACGCCGAGCAGACGAGCGGATGAAGCTGGATCGCCTTGCCCTCGATGAGCACGGGCTCGAACGCCTGGATGCCGAGCCGGTGGAGCGTCGGCGCGCGGTTGAGCAGCACCGGATGCTCGCGGATCACCTCGTCGAGGATGTCCCAGACTTCCTTGCGCTCCTTTTCGACCCACTTTTTCGCCTGCTTCAGGGTCATCGACAGACCCTTGGCGTCGAGGCGCGCGTAGATGAACGGCTTGAACAGCTCGAGTGCCATCTTTTTGGGCAGGCCGCACTGGTGGAGCTTGAGTTCCGGACCCGTGACGATGACCGAACGTCCCGAATAATCGACTCGCTTGCCGAGCAGATTCTGGCGGAAGCGGCCCTGTTTGCCCTTGAGCATGTCGGACAGCGACTTCAGCGGACGCTTGTTCGCGCCGGTGATCGTGCGGCCGCGGCGGCCGTTGTCGAACAGCGCGTCGACCGCTTCCTGCAGCATGCGCTTTTCGTTGCGCACGATGATGTCGGGCGCGCGCAGCTCCATCAGCCGCTTCAGGCGGTTGTTGCGGTTGATCACGCGGCGATAGAGGTCGTTGAGGTCCGACGTCGCGAAGCGGCCGCCGTCGAGCGGCACCAGCGGGCGAAGCTCGGGCGGAATGACCGGAACGACCTCGAGGATCATCCACTCGGGCTTGTTGCCCGAATCGATGAAGCTCTCGACGACCTTCAGCCGCTTGATGATCTTCTTGGGCTTCAATTCAGACTTGGTCGTCGCGAGTTCTTCGAGCAGATCCTTGCGCTCCCCTTCGAGATCGAGTTCCTCGAGCATCCGGCGCACGGCTTCGGCGCCGATGCCGGCCGAGAACGCATCCTCGCCATATTCGTCCTGCGCTTCGAGCAGCTCGTCCTCGGTCAAGAGCTGGAACTTCTCGAGCGCGGTCAGGCCCGGTTCGACGACGATGTAGGCTTCGAAATAGAGCACACGCTCGAGCTGCTTCAACTGCATGTCTAGGAGCAGGCCGATGCGGCTGGGGAGCGACTTCAGGAACCAGATGTGCGCGACCGGAGCGGCCAGCTCGATATGGCCCATGCGCTCGCGCCGGACCTTCGAGACGGTGACTTCGACGCCGCACTTCTCGCAGACGATGCCCTTGTACTTCATGCGCTTGTACTTGCCGCACAGGCACTCGTAGTCCTTGATCGGACCGAAGATGCGCGCGCAGAACAGGCCGTCGCGTTCGGGCTTGAACGTGCGGTAGTTGATCGTCTCGGGCTTCTTGATCTCGCCGAACGACCACGAGCGGATGCGTTCTGGAGAGGCGATGCCGATCTGAATCTGGTCGAACGTATCGGGCTTGGCGACCGGGTTCGCGAAGGGAGTCATGTCGTTCATGTCTTGCTCCTTAGCCCATCCCCTTCAGGGGAGGGGTTGGGGTGGGGAATCCGCTTGCCGGACCCGACACCCCGAAAATGAAATTACCGTTCCCACCCCCTCCCCTGAAGGGGAGGGGCCAGAATGGCCTACTCGGCCGCGATCGCGGGCATGTCTTCGTCGGGAGGCGTGTCGATCGTGTTCAGCTCGACGTTGAGGCCGAGGCTGCGCATTTCCTTGACGAGCACGTTAAAGCTCTCGGGAATGCCC
>JACDGO010000307.1 GCA_013821585.1 Sphingomonadaceae bacterium | reverse complement strand
GACGAGGAGGTCGCGGTCCTCGAAGAGGACCATGTCGGCAATGGCGCGGCGGTCTTCATCGGAGGGGGCGGCACGTTTGATCGCAGGAGCGGCCACCTCGTCCTGCCGCAACGGCGGCACGCGGACCTGCTGGCCTGCCGTGACCCGAGTCGACACTTTCGCGCGCGCGCCTTCGAGCCTGACCTGGCCGGTTCGCACGATCTTGTTCAGATGCGCCGCGTTCAGTCCGGGGTGCCGCCGCTTGAACCAGCGGTCGAGGCGAATGCCGTCATCCTCGGCATCGACCGCGAACTGCCGGACCACGCTCATGGCCGCATAAGCCAGAGCCCCGCGCCGAGCAGCGCGACCGAGCCGATCACGCTGGCCGCGACATAGCCCGCGGCGAGTCCCAAAGCGCCGCGCTCGACCATCGTCCACGTCTCGAGGCTGAACGCCGAAAAGGTCGTGAAACCGCCAAGCACGCCGACGCCGAGCAGCAGCCGCGCCTGCTCACCGCCCGCGCTGAGGCGCGCGAGGACGCCGACGAGCACGCCCATCAGCAACCCGCCGATCAGGTTGACCGCGAGCGTGCCCCAGGGAAATCCCGGCCCGAGCCCGCGCAGCGCCGCCATTCCGACAAGATAGCGCGCGCCCGCGCCGAGCGCGCCGCCGAGCATCACGGGAAGGAGTGCGAGCATGAGCATGCCGTTAGCGCGGATCGTTGCGGCGTGAAACCAGATCGACGCTCGCGCCGCCTTGCACCGAAGCGACCGTCGCGACGAAGGCTTCGCCATCCTTCGCGGCTTCGATACGGTTCGTTGTGCGCGTCGCCGCGAAGCCGCCCCGCCGGGCGAGGGCGGCATAGTGATCGAGCGACTGCGCGGGCGTTGCCGCGATTGCGTAACGGACGACGCGCAACGCGCAGGCGGGCGTATCGCTGCCCGCCGCTTCGCTCAGCCGCGCGGCGTTCGGCAACGCGAGCGACGGCGCCACGCGGTTCATCCACTGCGCCGAATAGGCGATGCGCGGATCGCAGCCGGCGAAGCGGGAGGTGCCGACGGCGGCGGCGGCGACCTGCCCCAGCGTCGGGGAGCCTTCCCGCACCGGAGCCGTCGCTCCGGCGGGAATTGCGTGGCCGAGCACCGGCGCGGCCTCGCCGTCGGCGGCGGCCGCCATTTCCGGATCGGTCATCAGCGGCTGCGCGAGCGCGGCGGCGACCGCCGGATCTTCGTCGCGTGGCGGCGCTTTGGCGGCGGGGGGCTTGCCGCATCCCGCGACGATGAGGCAGATTGCCATGAACAAGAGCGCGCGCACGCCGCCGCTCTAAACCGAGTTTGCGCCCGAGGGGAGAGGCCCATGAACCGCGATCCGCGCGTCGACGCCTATATCGCCAGCCGCCAGCCGTTCGCGCGGCCGATCCTCACGCACGTCCGCGAGGTCGTGCATCAAGCGGCGCCGGACATCGAGGAAGCCATCAAATGGAGCCATGTCGCTTTCACGCGACGCGGCAAGCTGTTCCTCGGCATGGCGGCGTTCAAGGAGCATGCCGCGCTCAACTTCTGGCACGGCGCGCTCGCGACCGGCGGTACGGGCGTCGAGGACGAGGCGATGGGATCGTTCGGACGCCTGACGTCGCCCGCCGATCTGCCGGACGACGCCGAACTCGCCGGCATGATCAAAAAGGCGGTTGCGCTGGTCGATGCGGGCGTCAAGCCGCCGCACATGGCCAATCGCAAGCCGCGGCCCGAACTGCCCGTCCCGCAAGGGCTCACCGACGCGCTGGACAAGAATCCCAAAGCGGCCGGTGTCTGGGCGAGTCTCGCGCCGTCACACCGGCGCGAGTATTGCGAATGGATCGGCGAAGCCAAGCGGCCGGAGACGGCTGCCAAACGCGTCGGCGAAGCGGTCGCCTGGATCGCCGAGGGAAAGAAGCGGAACTGGAAATACGAAAATTGCTAGATTGACCTGAGCGTCAGCGGCAGCCCGTCGCGCGGCTTCGGGATCGGCCACGCCTGCCACTTGGCGCCGCTGCCGGAGGGCAGCTCGATCTCGGCCGCGCGCAGCAGATGCCACATCAGGATCTTCACCTGCATATAGGCGAAGTGCAGCCCCAGGCACATGTGCGGGCCGCCGCCGAACGGAACCCACGCATATTTGTGGCGTCCGCGCGACGCCTCTGGCGTGAAGCGCAACGGATCGAATTTTTCCGGATCGGGCCAGTGGGCGGGATCGGCGTGGACGAAATGCGTGTTCACGCCGACGAAGGTTCCCGCGGGGAAATGGTGGCCATGAAATTCGAAGCCCTTGAGCGCGCGGCGCGGGATCGAAGGCACCGGCGGCATCAGCCGCATCGCCTCCTTGAACGCATATTCGGTGAGGACGAGATCGCCGAGGCGGTCATAGGGCAAGTCTTCGTCGTTGACGCCGAGCGTTTCCATTTCGTCGCGCAGTTTCACCTGCCATTCCGGATTGCGGCCGAGCAGCATGACGAGCGTCGTCGCCGACGAGGTGATCGTGTCGTGCGCGGCCATCATGAGGAAGTTCATATGGTCGACGATCTCGCCGTCGGACAGATGCGTCCCGTCATCGTGGGTCGCGCGGCAGATTTGCGAGAACATGTCCTCGCCGTTCCCCGCTCGCCGCTCGGGCACGAGCTTGCCGAAATAGTCGACGAGGAAGCGGCGCGCGGCGACGCCTCGGCCCATTGCGGTATGGGGAAGCGGCAGGCGTATGATTCCGATCGTCGCCTGCACCATATCGACGAACGCCTGGTTGATCCGCGCCGATTCGGGACCGAACGGCAAGCCCAGGAACGACGTCGCGGCGAGCTCGAGCGTCAGCGCCTTAATCGCGGGATAGAAAGCGAAACTCCTGCCCGCGTACGCCTTCACCCAGCGCGCGATGCCGGCGTTGAGCGACTCGGCATAGAGCCGCATCGGCTCGGGCTTGAACGCGACCGACAAGGTCCGCCGGTGGACGCGGTGCTTGTCGAAATCCATCAGCATCAGCCCGCGCGGGAACAGCAGGTTGAGCATCGGCCCCCAGCCCTGCTCCGACGAGAAGATACGGTCGCGGTCGAACAGCACGAGTTCGTTCGCGTCCGCGCCGAGGAGCACGGCGTTGCGCCCGCCGAAGCTCCTGTGGCGATAGACGGATCCGTATTTCGCGTGCATCCGCCGGACATAGCCGGTCGGATCGGCGACGAGCTTCAGCGTGCCGCCAACGACCGGCCAGCCATCCTCGCCCGGAATATCCTCCAGCGTGTCGCGCCGCTGCGGCGGCAGCCAGTGCGGGTTCGCTTCGAAACTGCTGGCGAGGGGCATGCGCGGCGCGCTCCGTTACTTACAAGAGTATAAGTAAGGGCCGCGCCACTGGCTAGTCTAGTCCTCGATCCGTCCCTCGCGCGCGGCGTTGCGGTATTCCGACTGGAGCAGCGCCGCCTTCGACACGCGCAGGCCGCCCACGACGAGCGCGAGGGCGATCGCCGGCCAGAGGAGGATATGAACCCAGAAAGGCGGGCTGGCCGCAAGCTCGAGCGTGACCGCGCCGATCACGACGACCGCGCCGACGATCAGCGTCAGAAATGCGGCCGGCCCGTCGCCGACGTTGAACGCGGTGAAATCCAGCCCGCACGCGCGGCATTTGGGCGCGAAGCGGATCGGCCCGTCGAACAGGCCGCGCGCGCCGCAGCGGGGGCAGAGTCCCTTGAAGGCGGCGGCGAGCGGCGGCGGCGCCATCAGGCGCGCCCGGCGCACCATGGATCGGGGTGCATGTCCACCGGCGGACCCATCCGATCAGGA
>JACDGO010000306.1 GCA_013821585.1 Sphingomonadaceae bacterium | reverse complement strand
CGCGCGCAGCTCGGCATCTTCACTCAGCCGATCAGCCTCGCTGGCTGCCCGGTGCTCGCCGCGCCGTTGCGTCGCCCCGGCCTCCTTCCGCTCGGGATCCAGCTCGTCGCCGCGCCGGGGCGCGAGGATCGGCTTTTCGCGCTTGCCGAGCGGCTGGAGCGCGAGGGCCTGATCGGCGTCAGCGCACCGGGGGTCGGCTGATGCTGCAAACAGCACGCTCGCTTCGCGGCATCGTCACCGCGCCGCATCACCTCGCAGCCCAGGCGGGCCGCGATGTGCTAGCGGATGGCGGCACCGCGGTCGAGGCGTGCGTGGCGACCGCCGCGGCGCTGGCGGTAGTCTATCCGCACATGACCGGCATCGGCGGCGATGGTTTTTGGCTGATCGCGGAGCCTGACGGCGATATCCGTGCCATCGACGCGTGCGGTGCCGCAGCAGCGACCGCGACCGTCGGGCTCTACGAAGGCCGCGACGCCATTCCGACGCGCGGACCGCTCGCGGCGAACACCACCGCCGGCACGGTGTCGGGCTGGCGCCTTGCGCTGGAGCAAGGCGACGGCCGGCTCCCGCTCGGGCGGCTGCTACGCGACGCCATCCATCACGCGAACACCGGTGTCGCAGTGAGTGCGGGCGGGGCCGCGGTCGCCGCCGCCAAGTCGGCGGAACTGCGCACCCAGCCCGGCGCTTATGCAGCGATCTTTGAATTCGGTGGTGTCCCGCTCAGGGAAGGCGACATCCTGCATCAGCCCGCGCTCGCGGTGACGCTTTCGAAACTGGCAACTGAAGGACTCGACGGCTTTTACGCCGGCGCACTCGCCGAGATGATCGCGGCCGATCTTGATCGGCTCGGCAGTCCGGTGTCGCTGGCGGACCTCGCCGCGCATCGCGCCACGACGCCCGATCCGCTCACGGTCACGATTAGAAACGCGCAGTTGTTTAACACCGCACCGCCAACGCAGGGGCTTGCGTCGTTGCTGATCCTCGCTTTGTTCGACCGCCTCGATGTCGCCGAGGCGGAAAGCTTCGATCATGTCCACGGCCTCGTCGAGGCGACCAAGCAGGCGTTCCTGGTGCGCGACGCGCATGTCGGCGACCGGGCGTATATGACGATCAACCCTCAGGCGCTGCTCGACGACGCGCCCGCGCTCAATGCGATGGCGGCGCAGATCGACCGTGCTCGCGCGTTGCCTTGGCCGCAGTCACCGACGGCGGGCGACACCGTCTGGTTCGGCGCTGCCGACGCGCGCGGTCAGGTCGTCAGCTGCATCCAGTCGACCTATTTCGAATTCGGCTCGGGCGTGGTCCTGCCGCGCACCGGCATCACTTGGCAAAATCGCGGCGCGAGCTTCCGCCTGTCTGATGGCTGGAATACGCTGAAGCCCGGTCGCAAGCCGTTCCACACTCTCAGCCCCGCGCTCGCCCGCTTCGATGACGGGCGCGTGCTGGCCTACGGCACGATGGGCGGCGAGGGGCAGCCGCAGACCCAGGCGGCGATCTTCTCGCGCTATGCCCGCGGCGTGCAGTTGCAAGAGGCGATTACACGCCCGCGCTGGCTGCTTGGCCGGACCTGGGGGGAGGATAGCACCAGCCTCAAGCTAGAGGATCGCTTCGATGCCGCGTTGTTCGACCGGCTGGTCATCGCGGGACATATCGTCGAACGCTTGCCTGCGTTCTCCGCGACGATGGGCCATGCCGGCGCGATCGTCCGCCACGACTCGGGCGTGCTCGAAGGGGCGACCGACCCGCGCAGCGATGGCATGGTGGCAACGTGGTGAGCATGTTGGGCGGCGGGGCGCGCGCGGTGGCACGCTGCGACGCGTTGGGCGTGCCACCCTATAGCGACATGGCAGCCGGCCTGTATCGGGGATATCTGACGCCCGCGCACCGTGCCGCGGTCGATCAAGTCGGCACCTGGATGGCCGAGGCCGGAATGCGGGTCGTGATCGACCCAGCGGCCAATCTTCTTGGCCGCTACGAAGGCGCAACGCCCGAGGCGCCGGCGCTCATCATCGCCAGCCATATCGACAGTGTGCGCGACGGCGGGCGGTATGACGGGCCGCTCGGGGTTCTACTCGGCATCGAATGCGTTGCGGCGCTTGAAGCCGATGGCAAGCGTCTGCCTTTCGCGATCGAGATTTACGCGTTTGGCGACGAGGAGGGATCGCGCTTTCCCGCCGCCATGCTGACGAGCCGCGCGGTCGCGGGAACGCTCGCCCTCGACCTGGCGTTGATAGCCGATTCTGAGGGTCAAGCCCTTGCAGTGGCGCTGCGCAGGTTCACCGCCGACGACGACGCGACCGTCATCGGTACGGCGACCCGGTCGCGCGAGGCACTCGATCTCACGACGTTTCACACCGCGCGGCGATTATCCCGTGACGTGCTCGGCTATTTCGAAGCGCATATCGAGCAGGGTCCGATCCTCGAGGCCAAGGGGCTGGCGATCGGCACGGTCACCGGAATCGCTGCTCAGCTGCGCTATCAGATCGTAGTGGCAGGTACGGCCGGGCATGCCGGCACCACGTCGATGCCGTTGCGTCACGATGCGCTCGCCGGGGCGGCGGAGATGGTGCTCGCGGTCGAGGCCGTCGCGTTTGCAGACGAATCCGACCTCGTCGCGACGGTCGGATGGATCGAGGCGCTGCCCGGTGCAGCCAACGTCATTCCCGGCTGCGTGCGCTTTACGATCGACGTGCGGGCCGGAGACCCCGTGCGGCGGGATGCGGCGGCGGAGGCGATCCTCCCGCGGCTCGCGGAGATCGCGGGGCATCGTGGTCTCGCCCTGACGATCGGGCTTATCCACGATTTGCCCGCGAGCCCGTGCGATCCCGTGCTGATGGACCTGCTGGACGCCGCCACCGCCGCAGCCGGGCAGCCGATCTGCCGGCTGGTGTCGGGTGCCGGGCACGACGCGATGGTGATGGCCGCGCTCTGTCCGACCGCGATGCTATTCGTTCGCTGCAAGGATGGAATCAGCCATAATCCGGCTGAAAGTGTGGATCCGGCCGACGTCGAGATCGCGCTGACAACGATGCTCGGCTTCATCGACAGAGTAGGAGAACGTTTTGGTGCCTGATCTGTTCGGCGAAATCGATCCGCCGCAGCGGCTGTTGATGGGCCCGGGGCCGGTCAATGCGCATCCGCGTGTGCTACGCGCGATGTCGGCCGACCTGCTTGGCCAGTTCGACCCGGAAATGACCGGGTACATGAACCAGGTGATGGCGCTCTACCGGCCGGTCTTCGGCACCGAGAACCGCTGGACGTTCCTCGTCGACGGCACCGCGCGCGCGGCGATCGAGGCGGCGCTCGTCAGCCTCGTCGCGCCGCGTCACAGGGTACTGGTGGTCAATTTCGGCCGCTTCGGTCTGCTGCTGACCGAGATCCTCGATCGTATCGGCGCGGTCGTGGAGACGGTCGACGCGCAATGGGGTGAAGTGGTGCCGCTTGACGCGATCCGTGCCGCCGCCGAACGGTTTGGCCCGCGCGTGATCGCCACGGTCCATGGTGATACTTCCACGACGATGGCGCAGCCGCTCTCGGGACTGGGTGCACTGGCGCAGGAGTTCGGCGCATTCTCGTATGTCGATGCCACTGCGACGATTGGCGGGATGGCGGTCGAAGCGGATGCCTGGGGTATCGACATCGTCACTGGCGGTTTGCAGAAGTGCCTCGGCGGGCCGTCGGGTTCCGCGCCCATCACGATTTCCGATCGCGCTGCAGAGAAGATCTTCGAGCGACGCCACACCGAACGCGGCATCGCGCGCGACGATCTCGTCCAGGGGGCCGAAC
>JACDGO010000305.1 GCA_013821585.1 Sphingomonadaceae bacterium | reverse complement strand
GGCCAGGAGACATCGCGGGCGGCCCCGATCCGCGGCTTGTCGCGGTCGCGGGGATGAAGCAGACCGACGTGTTTGCGCCGGCGCCGGGCGGTCCGCTGTTCGACGCGATCGCGCCCGCGGCCTGCCTGCCGCCGCAGGCCAAGGCGCTGCTCCCGGTCTATTCGGGTGGCGAGAGCGATCAGCTCGGCGTTCCGCGGCCGCAGGGTCGGGGCTGTGACGTCGGCGCGATCGAAGCCATCGCCGCGAACTCGCTCGCGCGCGATGTCGGAGTGGTGCCGCTCAGCGAACTGCCCCAGCCGGTGCGCTGGGGTCCCGCATCGGCGCCACGCGGATTGGCGACCGCCGCGATTGTCGTTGACACGACGCGCGATACGCTGGGCGGCGCGGGGCTCTCGCTGCGCGATGCGATCGCGCGCGCCAACGCCGCCTCCGACGAGACCATGATCGTGCTCGAACCGCGCAAGGTCTACTGGCTCGATCGCTGCGTTGCGCCTCAGGTCGCGGTGGACAATGAAAACAACGATCTCGTGTTCGTCGGCGATCGGCGCCTCACGGTTGAAGGCAATGGTTCCACCATCGTCCAGACTTGTGACGGCGCGGGCGTGCTGTCGATTTTTGGAAACGGCTCGGTATCGCTGATCGGCACGACAATCGCAGGCGGTCGAGCGATGATTCACCCTGGCGGCGGCATTTATCTCGCGGGCACCGGCTCGCTCCGGCTGGAGCATTCGTGGATCACCGACAATGTGTCGGTCGCAGCCGGCGGTGGATTAGCCGCGTTCGGCCCGGTCGTGCTGCTGGAATCGACCGTCAGCAACAATCATTCGACCGAGGTTGGTGGCGGCATCATCGGCACCGACGATGTGACGTTGATCAGTTCCAGCGTGTTCGACAACATCGCCGATCTCGCGATTGGCGCGGTCGGCAATCATAGCGGTCACCTGACGTTGATCTTCTCGACGATCGCCCACAACAGTTCGCCCAACATCGCGGTCGGATCGCTGAGTTCGCTCGGCTCGATCGTTGCAGATTACATCCCACCCGCGCCACACCCTAGCGGAACGGGCGCTTTCGGCCCGCCGCCGGGCGCACCTGCCGGTCCGCCGCCGGGCTCGGTCGGAGCATCTGCTGGTTCGCCGGCGGGTGCGGGAAGTCCGCCGACGGGCGGACCGCCGATGGGGGGCTTCCCGCCACCCGGTAACTGCAGCGTCGAACACCCTGTGCAGGCGCTCGGCGGCAATATCGCGACTGACGCCAGCTGCGGGTTCGAAACCGTGGCCAAATCGGTCCCGCTCTCGCCGACGCGCAGCCGCGCACCCGTGCTGTTAGTGCCGACGTCTGGCAACACGCCGGTGCCCCGCCTGAGCGCGACCGCGTGCGATGCGTATCGCACCGCAACCGACCAAGCCGGGCAACCTCGCTGGTCCTCAAGCGGCTGCACGATCGGCGCGGTCTCGGTCCCGCCGACGAGTCGCCGCTGAAAGACGCGCCCGCCAGCATGCGTTGGCAATCGCTGCATCCGCTGGCACAGTGATGACTGATCATGAATGAAGCATTTGCGTTTGAGGGCGAACTCGAAGAGAAACAGCCAAGCTTCACCGAATTCGTCCCGGGGCGCACCTATGCCTACTCCGCCGACGGTGATCCAATTCGGGCGCGGTCGGCGCCCGGGTTTTCCGCGGCACGACGCCGCAGCGTTTGGCTGGGAAAGCACCGATCGCGATGAATTTTCGTAACATTTCATCCTGGTGCATTCGAAATCCAGTGCCCCCGATTGTATTGTTCATCGGCCTAATGCTGGCGGGATTCATGGCGTTCCATTCGATGACAGTAAACAACCAGCCAGACATCGACTTCCCCGGAGCGCTGGTCATCGTCAACCAGCCCGGCGCTGCCCCCAGCGAAATGCAGACGCAGGTTACGCAGAAAGTTGAGGCCGCGATTAGGGGCGTCAACGGAATCGACGAAATCGATAGCTCAATCCGCGAAGGGTATAGCCAGACTTTCGTTCAGTTTCAGATCGGCACCCCCATCGACCGGGCAGTCAATGATTTGCGGGATGCGATGGCGCAAATTCGTGGAAGCCTTCCAGACGGCATCCTCGAACCACAAGTGCAGCGCGTTGACATTTCCGGCGAGCCCATAAGCTTCATCGCCGCCGAGACGACAGACATGAGTTTGGAGGAATTGAGCTGGTACATCGACAATGATGTTGCCCGAAGGCTTCGCGCTCTCAACGGGGTTGCCGCAGTCGCGCGCGAGGGCGGCGTTGACCGTGAAATCAATGTAACGCTCGATCCCACGGCGCTCCAGGCGCAGGGCATCACTGCCGCGCAAGTAAGCGCTCAACTTCGTCAGGTTAACACGAACGCAACAGGGGGGCGTGCAGAAATAGCCGGGTCCGAGCAGTCAGTTCGCGTCGTCGGTAACGCGCGGACATCGTACGATCTTTCTCAGACTATGATTAGCGTCGGCGCCAACCGGTCCGTCCGTCTGGCTGACGTAGCTCGGGTTCAGGACAGTTATTCGGAGCAACGGACATACGCGAAACTGCATGGCAAGCAGGTGATCAGTTTCAACGTCCAGCGCGCCAAGGGAAAATCTGATCTCGAGGTCTACAACGAGGTTTGGGCGGAACTGCACAAAATCGAAAAGGGCGACCTTAGGATTCGTTTCAGTGAGATTTCTAACACTGTTGATTACACCAAGTCGCAATACAAGTCATCAATGGAAGCACTCTTCGAAGGAGCAATCCTCGCCGTTGTCGTCGTTTACCTATTCCTGCGCGACGGACGCGCAACAGCAATATCGGGTCTTGCAATTCCGCTATCTGCAATCCCAACCTTCTGGTTCATGAGCTTGCTGGGAATCAATCTCAATGAAATTTCGGCAATTATGCCCTTAACTACGCAGGTGGATTGTGATAGGAAGTCAGGGACAGGCCGGTGCTGAAATTGAGGTGACGCCCGCGATGATCGACGCAGGTTGGGAAGTCGCCACGTTCTACGACGTAGAGATACTGAATCCCTCTACGTTTTTCGGCGAAGTGTTTCGATCGATGGTTTTATCGCGTCAAAAGGCACCTTTCCAACCCATACAAGGGCGAGAACTAGGATTGCCTGCACAATCTTAATGTCGTGTTCCAGTTGCTTAACGCTGGCAAACTCCGTCGCCTGTTTACGCTGGGCAGACATGACAAAGGTTTTTAGCCGTACTCTTCCATCATCAGCGCACTCGTAGACGCCATGGGCATAAACGTTTCGGCGCGCATTTGCCGAAACGCACTGTTCGCAAATGGCGTCGATCGCCTCGATCACATCTTTGGACATTTTTCGAGCTCGAACTACGTCTTGAAGGATCTGAATCCGAGTTGAAATATTGTTGATGCGTTTGAAAATGGCCATCGCGGTATCATGCTGATCGTTGTCGTTACCGAGCAGATGGCTAAACATAATGACGAGCGAGAATTCTAGCGTATCAAACTCTGCGAAATAACGGCCTAGGGGCTCCATTATCGGATTTCCTGGCGCTATGCTGCCGATAGTGAATTTAGAAGGGTCCGCCATGAACGATCCAACCTTATCTACGGAGGACACCTACTCCGAAGCGGAGACGGTAGCCCGTCGAGAGGCGGCGCTAAAAGTCGCCTTTGCCACCCCCCACAAGCCGCATGAGCCTATCGGGAAGCGCAAGAGAGTCGAGGCCACCTCGAACAATGCATGTTTATGGCGGCAACTCGTCGATTGAGTCTGGCTTTGGCGGATGGCGCTTGATCGAAGCATGTGCTTGAGC
>JACDGO010000304.1 GCA_013821585.1 Sphingomonadaceae bacterium | reverse complement strand
GAAGGACGCCGTGATCCGCGCACAGCGCCGTTACGGCATGGCGCCGACCGGCGTCGCCAACGCGGCCACGCTCGCCGCGCTCAACGTGCCCGTCGCCGACCGCATCGGCGCGATCATGGCGAACCTCGAGCGCTGGCGCTGGCTGCCGCCCGAGCTTCCCACCCACCGAATTCAGGTCAACATCGCCGCCGCGGTGCTAACGGTGTTCGAAGGCGACAAGCCCGTCGCGTCGATGCGCGCCGTCACCGGGCGGCCGGGCGACGAGACGCCGATGCTCGAATCGCGCATCCATTCGATCGTCGTCAATCCGCCGTGGAACGTGCCGACCTCGATCGCGACACGCGAATATTGGCCGAAGGAAAAGAAGCAGCCCGGCTATCTCGCCGCGCACGGCTTCAAGATCGTCGGCACGCCCGAAGGCGGCCAGCGCATCGTCCAGCCGGCGGGGCCGAACAGCGCGCTCGGGCGGCTCAAGTTCGACTTCAACAATCCGTTCGCGGTCTATCTCCACGACACGCCGACTCAGGCGACCTTCTCGACCTACAGCCGCCTCGCCAGCCACGGCTGCGTGCGGCTCGAAAAGCCGGTCGAACTCGCCGAGCTGGTGCTCAAGGACGACCCCAAATGGGGCGCGGACGGCGCGGTTCAGGCGGCAATCGACGCCGGCGACACGCAGCGCGTGCCGTTGCCTGAGCAGGTGTCGGTCTATCTGCTTTACTGGACCGCCTTCGCCAGCTCGAACGGCGCGATCAATTTCCGCGGCGACCCTTATGGCTGGGACAAATTGCTCGCATCGAAGATCGAGGCGTCGACCAAGCGCGCGCAGACTGCCCCGGTCGTCGCCCAGCCCGCATCCGCGCCCGTGCCGCAGCAGGAGCCAACGACATGAGGACTTTCGCCCTTCTCGCCGCCGTCTCGGCGCTCGCGCTTTCGGCGTGCTCGAAATCGCCGGACGAGCAGCCGATTTCTGACGAGAACGTCGAAACGCCGCTGCCCGCGCCCGACAACGCGATGCCCCCGCCCGAGGTGATGCCCAACACGGCCGAGAATCAGGCCGAGGCGCTTCCGCCCGAGCCGACGGCCGAGCAGATTCGCGCGAAGGAAGCGCAGGTGCTCGACGATGCCGACGCGACCGGCCTCACCGCGCGCGTCCCCGTCGACGAAGGCGCGGCGGCGAACCAGGCCGACGTGCAGCGGTGACATGAACCGGCGGCATTTCCTCGGGAGCGCCGCCGCCGGCGTGGGTCTGTTCGGTGCGCGCGGGGTCTGGGCGCAGCCCGCCGTCGTTTCCACGCTCGATACGCTGATCGGCCGCGCGCACCGCTTCATCCAGTGGCACAGCGACGTGCTGCTGCTGCGCGACCGCATCGCCGTCGCGGATTTCTCGGGTCCGTCGAGCGTTCCGCGCTTTCACATCGTCGACCTGGTGAGCGGCGCGATCACCTCCGATCTCGTCACGCACGGCAAGGGGTCCGATCCCGATCACACCGGCACGCTTCAGCGCTTCTCGAACGACATGGGCAGCCTCGCGACCTCGGCGGGCAGCTACGTCACCGGCGATATCTATGAAGGCGTCCACGGCACGTCGATGCGGCTGAAGGGCCTCGATTACGCGAACAGCAACGCGGAAAACCGCGCGATCGTCATTCATGCCGCGCCCTATGCGACCCCCGCGCACCTCGCCCAATGGGGCAAGCTCGGCCGCAGCGAAGGCTGCTTCGCCGTCGATCCCGCCCGCCTGCACGAGATCATGGCGATGATCGGGCCGGGGCGGATGCTCTACGCGGATCGGGCTTAGCGCTCTCTTGAACCTCTTCGCGTATGAGTGTATTGTTGCACTAATACGGTATAGCAGGGGGTAAGGCCATGAAATCGGCAATCGCCGGAGAAGGCTCTGGATCGCCGAATCTCAAGGCTCGCATCGCCGGCGGCTTGTGGATTCTCGTCATCCTCGCGGGCATGTTCGCCGAAGCGTTCGTCCGTTCCAGGCTGATCGTTCATGGCGACGCCGCCGCCACAGCGCAGCGCATAATGGCGTCCGAGTTTCTCTATCGCCTCGGTATCGTGGCCGATCTCGTCGGTGCGCTGGCCTATGCCGGCGTGAGCCTGCTGCTCTATCAGCTGTTGAGGCCGGTCAGCCGCAGCGTTTCGCTGTTCGCGGTTTCCTGCGGCCTCGCGGGGAGCGTCGTGATGGTGGCCAATCTGCTCACCCTGTTCGCTCCGCTGGTCTTTCTGGGCGGCGGGAGCGCGTTGAGCGGGCTGGATCCGCAAGGCCAGCAGGCGATGGCGACGGCGTCGCTCAGGTTGCACGCGATCGGCTACAATTTGAGCATGGTGTTCTTCGCGCTTCAGGTTTCCTTTCTCGGATACCTTGTTTTGAGGTCGGCCTTTCTTCCGCACATCCTGGGCGCGCTGCTGGGCATCGAGGGCGCGTGCAATCTGCTCAACAGCCTCGCGATTTTCCTTTTTCCCGCCTTCGCGGATCATCTCTATCCGTACATTCTGATGCCCGGCCTCGCGGCCGAAGGCGGGCTCGCTCTCTGGCTTCTCACGATCGGCGTGAACGTTCGCGAATGGCGCGAGCAAGCCGGTGTTGAGCGTAGAAGCTAGCTCACCCGCAGGTCGGGCGCGGGCGCGACCTTCCCAGCCGAAGCGCGAGACAGGATGGTCCCAATCTGCTTGGCGTAAGCTTGCAGCGTTTCGGCGATGACGGACGTGCTCAGTTCGTGCGGCTCGGGGTCGATCGCGCAAAGCGTGCCGAAGAAGCTCCCGTCATCCAGATACAGCGGAAATGACGCGTAGCTTTTGAAGCCATAGATGATCGGCGTGGGGTGCGTGCGCCATGTGAAATCGTCGGCGACGCTGTCGATGACGATCGCTTCGCCGCTTCCCCTGATGTCGTCGCAGATGGTGGTCTTGATCTTGAGTTCGTCGCCGGGATTCAGGCCGAACTCGATCTTGTCGAGAACCTGGCAGGCGATCCATCGCGCCTCGGTCACGCGGGCCACGGCCGCGAAGCCCATCTTCGTGATTCGACAGACGTCCTCGAGGATCGCCCTTATCGGCGGATCATCGCCCAGCGCCGCCACATCGCTCGCGAAACTATCCTGCATGAATGTCCCTCGGAGCGCCCATTGCAGAAAGTCGCGAGAGTCCGCAACGGTTTGATTGCAGGCGATAAGCCTAGCTCACCCGCCGCCCCACCCACACCACGCGCCCGATCACCGCGACCTGATCGGGCGTCCAGTCGCTCAGGGGCGGATAGGCGGAATTGTCGCTGAGGATCGTGAAGCGCCGCCCCGGCGTCACCGCGATCCGCTTGACGTTGAGCGCATCGTCGATGCGCAGCACATAGATGCCGTCGCGCAACTGCTCGCCCGCGTCCGATCGGTCGACGAGGATGTCGTCGCCGTCGGCGAGCGTCGGCGCCATCGAATCGCCTGTGACGCGGATCAGCGACAGCGCGTCGGGGCTGCGCGACATCTCGCGCAGCCATTTCGCCTCGAAGCCGATGCGCGCCTGCGCGCGCTCGTCGCCGGGCACGGCGCCCGGCCCCGCCGACGCGCCGAGCGCGAGCTTGGGCACCGCGAAGAAGCCGCTCCCGCGCGTCCGTGACGCGCCGCCCGGCTGCGGCGGCGGGCCACCCAACGCTTCCTCAGCCACACCGAAGTAGCGCGCGAGCGTGCGGCGGTCGCCCTCGTCCAGCTTTCGCGGCACGCCTCTGCGGATGAACTGCTGCACATAGGCGGCGTTGCGTCCGAGCAAGCGCGACAGCGACGCATAATCGTCGCCGCGCTCGCGGATCAGTCGCTCGAGGGTGT
>JACDGO010000303.1 GCA_013821585.1 Sphingomonadaceae bacterium | reverse complement strand
GCGCTATCCGCTATCGTCAATAATGCGAGCGTCGATGTCTATGCGGCGGTCGATCGCGCGGGGCTCGAAGTCGGGATGCTCGAGCTAGACTTTCGCGCCGAAGGCCAGTGCGAGATCGCCTATCTCGGCCTTATCCCTGAACTCGCGGGAAAGGGTCACGGCCGCTGGCTGATGGCGGAGGCGCTCTCCCGTGCGTGGCGGGCGGGGATAGAGCGCGTCTGGGTCCACACCTGCACGCTCGATCACCCGTCGGCGCTGAACTTCTACCGCGCGCAAGGCTTCACGCCTTTCCGGCGGCAAGTCGAGACATTCGACGATCCGCGCGCGTTCGGCGTGCTTCCCGCCGACGCCGCGCCTCAGATTCCGTTGCTCAGCCGCCGGTAGAGGAATGCGAGGAACACCGTCGCGACGAGCACGAATCCGGTCGCGACCAAGCCGCTGGCGAGTGCGTCAAGCACCGCCCCCGCGAAGGGCGAATTCAGCCCACGTGCGATCACCAGAAACAGGCTTCCGAGCACGAAGCGGACGGCGAGGCTGACGACGAAGGCGACAATCGCATAGAGGATCAGTGCCAGGGTCAGCCGCGCCGCGACGCCGCGCGTCAGCGCGAACGCCTCTCGCAAAGCGGCAAGCGGCGACGGATTGCGATCGACGATCAGCGCATTGAGGACCGAAAGCCGAACGCTCACCCAAAACAGAATGACGATTACCAACAGCGTGTAGAAGACCGCCCAAGCGGGAAGATGCGCGGCGATCTGGGGGTCGGCGGGATTGTAGCCGCTCTTCGCGAGACCGAAGACGAGAGGCAGGCACGCGACGAAAATGACCGCACCGAGGAGCAGCGCGACGACGAGCAGCTTGCCGAGCCGCGATGCGCCGAGCTTCAGCGCCTCGCCGACGCTCGATCCGGGGCGCAGCGCCAGGGCGGCGATCGCGAGCTGGCCTATGATCGACCAGAGCGCGCCGGCGATCATGACGAGGCTCGCCACAATATCGCCACGCGGAGCGGCGAGCTGCGCCAGCGTTCCGACCGTGTTGCCGAGCAGCAGTGTCGCCAGCGCCAACGGCACGAGCAGATGCGCCTCGCGCCGCATGAACGCGGCGCTTTCGTCCCATACGGCGTTCATCGAAACCATTGCAGCCCCTCCTGACGCGCCTCTAGCGGGCACGTCACGCCGGTGGCAAGGCGCGGGGATGCAACCCGGCGAGGACATCGACTGGATAGTCGCGGACGCGCCTGTCGCCTATCCACGCGCGCTCGCGTGGATGGAAGCGCGCGCGGCGGCGGTCGCCGAGGGTTCGGGGCGCGAAGCGGTCTGGCTGATCGAACACCCGCCTCTCTATACCGCCGGCACCAGCGCCGATCGGGCCGAGTTGCTCGACCCGCGCTTTCCGGTATTCGTCGCCGGGCGCGGCGGGCGCTACACCTATCACGGCCCCGGCCAGCGCGTCGGTTATCTCATCCTCGACCTGAACAAGCGCGGGCGCGACGTGCGCGCCTTCGTGTATGCCTTGGAAGGCTGGGTGATCGCGACGCTCGCGCGGCTCGGCGTCGAGGCGTGGCGCGCGCCGGGACGTATCGGCATCTGGACCAGCGACGGCGAGCAAGAGGCGAAGATCGGCGCGATCGGCGTGCGCGTGCGTCGCTGGGTCACGCTTCACGGCTTTTCGGTCAACGTCGCACCCGATCTTTCGCATTTCGGCGGTATCGTTCCCTGCGGTCTGGCGGAATTCGCGGTGACGAGCCTCGCCAAACTGGGCAAGGCGAACGGCCTCGCCGCGTTCGATGCGGCGCTGCACGCCGGCGTCGATGATTTCCTCGCCGCTTTGGGCGCGCAACAATCCGCTTGAGGTTGCCTGAAAGAAAAGCTAATGCCCACCCTGATTTGGGTATTAACGGCAAGAACGCCGCCTGGATCCGCAATTCCTAGGGAGCACATAAATGCGCAAGATCGTTACTCTTTCGATGGTCGCTGCGGCGGCGTTCGCCGTCTCAGCCTGTGGCAAGACCGAGAACACCAACGTGATGGAAGCCAATTCCATGGTCACGGAAATGAACGCGACCGACGCGATGGAAGGCACGACCAACGATTCGATGACCAACGTCGATGGCGCGATGGGCGCTTCGGACAACATGATGGCCGACAACATGTCGTCCAACATGGCGATGAATTCGTCGGACCACATGGCCGGCAACAAGATGTAATCGTTCGAAGGAACGGTTCGAAGGAGGCTGCTCGGGGAACCGGGCGGCCTCTTTTTTTTGCCCTTCGCGCCGCACCGCGCGAACGCGCACGGCAAAGTGCTTTTCGCTTCGCGGCAAAGGCCGTATCAGCCGCGTCGACGAAGAGGATGTTCCCCATGACGTTGCGTATCGCGTGTTTCGCCCTGTGCCTTGCCGCCCAGCCCGCCGCCGCCCAGGTGTTCTGGCAACCGCCGGACTTCCACGGCGCCCCCATCGTCCCCGGCGAGACCGGGATCGGCGTCGCGCTTCCCGGCGCGACCGCGGAGGAGGAGCGCGCCGCGATCGCGTGGCAGATGCGCTCCGGGCTCAATGTCGCCGCGCTGCAATGCCAGTTCGATCCCCTGCTGCTGACGCGCGACAGCTACAACGGCCTTTTGATGAACCACCGCGATGAACTCGCGCAGAGCTACGGGCGCCTCGGCGGCTATTTCAAGCGGACCTATCCCACGGCCAAGGCCGCGCAGACCGCGCTCGATCAATACGGCACGAAAACCTATACCGGCTTTTCGACGGTGCGCGCGCAGCTGAGCTTCTGCCAGACCGCGTCGGGCATCGCGCGTGGCGCGATGTTCACGCCGCGCGGCAGCTTCACGATCTTCGCGGTCGAGCGGCTGCGCGAATTGCGCAATGGCCTCGTCCAGGGCGGTGAGCAGGCGTTCCGTTTCGGCCCGCCGCGCGTCAACCCGCCCCCGCTGCCGAGCTTCGATAACAAGTGCTGGACATCGAAGAACGTCTATAAGGTGAAGTGCGGCTATCCAGCCTAGCGCAGGCCCAGCGTTTTGTGCGCCTGCGTGGTCAGCCGCCATTTCGGCCGCGCCATGACGAACGCGATCGCGGCGTCGCGCGCCGCCGCGGCATCTGTGCAATCCATCGGCTGAACGAGGAAATGCGCGAAGTTCCAGCGCTCCATCGCCGCGATGTCGCTATCGGGTTGCGGCCAGACCAGCTTGAGCTCGTCGCCCGAACGCTGAACGACCTCGCTTCCCTCCTTGGGACTCACGCATAGCCAGTCGATGCCCGGAATGGCGGGGATCGTGCCGTTGCTTTCAACGCCGATCGCGAAACCGCGCGCGTGAAGCGCGTCGATCAACCCGGAGTCGATCTGGAGCATCGGTTCGCCCCCGGTCAGCACGGCATAGCGCTCGGCCTCATCCGGCCCCCAACAGGCGGCGACCGATGCCGCGAGCGCTTCGGCGTCGCTGAAGCGCGCGCCGCCGTCGCCGTCGATCCCGGCGAAATCGGTGTCGCAGAAACGGCAGACCGCGGCGGCGCGATCCGCCTCGCGCCCGCTCCACAAATTGCATCCGGCGAAGCGCACGAACACCGCGCGCCGCCCGGCCTGCACGCCCTCGCCCTGGAGCGTCAGGAACAGCTCCTTGACCGCATAGCTCATGACGTCAGCGGGTCGGCCAGCCCGGCCTCCGCAAAACCTTTCGCGCGAAGGCGGCAGGAATCGCACGCGCCGCACGGCCGGTCGCCGGGCGCAGGATCGTAGCACGACCAGGTCGCGCCCGCGTCGAGACCGAGCCGGGCCGCTTCGCGCGCGATGTCGGCCTTCGACATCGCGATAAGCGGCGTGT
>JACDGO010000302.1 GCA_013821585.1 Sphingomonadaceae bacterium | reverse complement strand
GCCTTCCCCCCGCGTTGCGCCTCGATTTCTTTGGCGACGAGATCGAAAGCATCCGCGCCTTCGACCCCGCCGACCAACGCACGATCGCGCCGGTAGACGGCTTCACCTTGCTCCCGGCGTCCGAAACCTTGCTCGACGAGGCGTCGATCAAGCGCTTTCGCGGCCGCTATCGCGAGACCTTTGGGGCGACCGCGACCGGTGACCCGCTTTACCAGGCGGTCAGCGAAGGCCGCCGGCTTGCCGGCATGGACCATTGGCTGCCCCTGTTCGAGGAGAAGCTCAGCACGTTGTTCGATCACGTTGGCGGCGACGCGCTGATCGTCCGCGACGCAGGCAGCGGAGGCGCAGCGGACGCGCGCTTCGACGCGATCGCCGACTATCACGCCAACCGCGTCCGCGCCGCTTCGGGCGACCTCGGCAGCTATCGCCCGCTCGCGCCCGAACTTCTCTATCTCGACCGCGAAGAATGGGACGCCGTGCTCGCCGCCGCGCCGGTCCATCTCGCCACACCGTTCCGCGAGCCCGAATCGGCGCGCGTGATCGACTTCGCGATCGAAGGCGCGCGCGACTTCGCCGCCGAGCGCAGCCGCGCCGAGAACGTCTACGAAGCGCTCGCCGTCTACAAAAAACGCCTCGGCAAGACCGGTCTTGTGCTTGCCAGCTATACGACCGGATCGCGCCAGCGCATCGCCGGGCTGCTCGCCGATCAAGGCCTCGGCGGCGCCGAAATGGCCGCGACCTGGGCCGAGGCGCAGGGGATCGCGGCATCGGACAGAACCGCGCTCGCCGTCCTGCCGCTCGACCACGGCTTCGTCGCGCCTTCGCTCGCGCTCGTCACCGAACAGGATCTGCTCGGCGACCGCCTCGTGCGGCGTGCGAGGCGCAAGAAGAGCGCCGACGCGTTCCTGAGCGAGCTCGCGGCGATGTCGCCGGGCGACCTGATGGTCCACCGCGACCACGGCATCGGCCGCTACGAGGGGCTGACCTCGATCCCCGTCGGCAAAAGCCCGCACGATTGTGTCGCGCTAACCTATGCCGGCGGCGACAAGCTCTTCGTCCCCGTCGAGAACCTCGACGTCCTGTCGCGCTACGGATCGGAGAGTGAGGGCGTCGCGCTCGACCGGCTCGGCGGAGAGGCGTGGCAGCGCCGCCGCTCGAAGATGAAGGAGCGCATCCGCGAGATCGCCGGCGAGCTGATCGCGACCGCGGCCGAGCGCTCGCTGCGCCCCGCCGACGTGATCACGCCCGACGCCGCGTTCAACGAATTCGTAGACCGCTTCCCCTATCAGGAGACCGACGATCAGGACCGCGCGATCGCCGAGGTGATCGACGACCTCGGCAGCGGCGCGCCGATGGACCGGCTGGTGTGCGGCGACGTGGGCTTCGGCAAGACCGAAGTCGCGCTGCGCGCCGCGTTTATCGCGGCGATGGCGGGCGAGCAGGTCGCGCTCGTCTGCCCGACAACCCTGCTCGCGCGTCAGCATCACCGTACCTTCGTCGAGCGCTTCCAGGGATTTCCGCTGAAGGTCGGCCGCCTGTCGCGTCTCGTCCCCACCGCCGAGGCCAAGGCGGTGCGCGAGGGCCTTGCCGACGGCACGCTCGACATCGTCATCGGCACGCACGCGCTGCTCGCCAAGTCGGTGGCGTTCAAGCGCCTCGGCCTCGTCATCGTCGACGAGGAGCAGCGCTTCGGCGTGACGCATAAGGAGCGGCTGAAGGCGCTCAAGACCGACGTCCATATGCTGACGCTCACCGCGACGCCGATTCCGCGCACATTGCAGATGGCGGTGTCTGGGCTGCGCGAGCTGTCGGTGATCCAGACGCCGCCGGTCGATCGTCTCGCAGTGCGGACATACGTGATGCCGTGGGATCCCGTAGTGGTGCGCGAGGCGCTGCTCCGCGAGCATTATCGCGGCGGGCAGAGCTTCTTCGTCGTGCCGCGCATCGTCGATCTGCCCGACGTCGAAAAGTTCCTGCGCGACGAGATCCCCGAAATCCGCACCGTCACCGCGCACGGGCAGATGGCGGCGACGCAGGTCGAGGAACGCATGTCGGCGTTCTACGACCGCAAATACGACGTGCTCCTTTCGACGACGATCGTCGAATCGGGGCTCGACATCCCGAGCGCGAACACGCTGATCGTCCACCGCGCCGACCGCTTCGGCCTCGCCCAGCTCTATCAGCTGCGCGGCCGCGTCGGCCGCTCGAAAACGCGCGCCTACGCTTACCTCACCACCGAGGCGAACCGCGTGAAGACCGAGAGCGCCGACAAGCGCCTGAAGGTCTTGAGCGATCTCGACAGCCTCGGTGCGGGGTTCCAGCTCGCCAGCCACGACCTCGACATTCGCGGCGCCGGCAATCTCCTCGGCGACGAACAATCCGGGCATATCCGCGAGGTTGGCTTCGAACTTTACCAGAGCATGCTGGAAGAAGCGATCCTCGAGGCCAGGGCCGGCGGCCTCGTCGCCGCGCGCAAGGCAGACCTTTCGCCGCAGATCACCCTCGATGCGCCGATCCTGATTCCGGAAGATTATGTCCCCGATCTCGATCTGCGAATTAGCCTCTATCGCCGCGTCAACGAGCTCGACGCGCAAGGCGCGATCGAGGCGTTCGCCGCCGAGCTGATCGACCGCTTCGGTCCGTTGCCCGACCCGACCGAGAATCTGCTGACATTGATCGCGATCAAGCTCAACGCGCGCGAAGCGCATGTCGCGAAGATCGATGTCGGCGCGAAGGGCGCGCTGGTGAGCTTCTGGAACGACAATTTCCCGAATCTCGAAGGATTGCTCGCTTATGTCGCGCGGCTGAAGGGCACGGCGCGGCTCCGGCCCGACAGCAAGCTCTCGATCACGCGCGAATGGGACAGCCCCCGGGCGCGCCTCAACGGCGCGCTGCAATTGTCGAAGGGGCTGGCGAAGATTCTGGCCTAGGCTAATCTCCCGCCGGGGAGGGCTTTTCATGCGCTACGAAATATCCGGCACCACAATGCAGACCGTCTCGATCGATCTCGATCGCGGCGAGCGGCTTTATTCGCAGACCGCGTCTATGGCGTGGATGACCGACACGATCCGCATGGACACACACACCGGCGGCGGGATTTTCGCCGGGCTGAAGCGCGCGATGAGCGGCGGCGGGCTGTTCATCACCGAATTCACCGCCGACGCGCCCGGCAACATCGCTTTTGCGCCGCGCTTCCCGGGCCAGATCGTCGCCGAGCAGCTCATCCCCGGCCAGTCGATCATCTGCCGCAAGGAAACCTTCCTGTGCGCCGAAATCGCGGTGCAGCTCGACATCGCATTCCAGCAGCGTCTCGGCGCGGGGTGTTCGGCGGCGACGGCTTCATCCTTCAGCGCGTGACCGGCCCCGGCACCGCGTTCATGGACCTGTCGGGCGAAGTTGTCGTCAAGACGCTCGCACCCGGCGAACGCCTGCTCGTCCACGCCGGACACATCGGCATGCTCGAGCCGAGCATCCAGTTCGACATCAAGCTGATGAGCGGATTTCGCAACATCCTGTTCGGCGGCGAAGGACTGTTCCTCGCGACCTTGACCGGGCCGGGCCGCGTCTGGCTGCAATCGATGCCGATCATGAACCTCGCCGAGGAGATCGGCCATTATCTGCCCGGCAACCACAGCGGCAGCGACAGCAGCACCTCTCAGATCGTCGGCGTGGGCGTCGCCGCGACCGCCGTTGGCGGTATCCTCGGTAGCATCCTGGGCAACGACTAGAGTCATTTCCTGATTGTGTGAATCGATTTGGGATTCCGTTTTCGTGCGACTTCTGATTCAACCTTTGGGCTGGGTTGGGAGGTCAGCGAGCGATGACGAGACCGTATTCGAATGACCTGC